>NZ_JBXANP010000010.1:0-195053 GCF_058801745.1 Rugamonas sp. GW822-FHT03B10
GTGATGAGCGGCCTGAACGTGGCCTTCGGCGCCGAGTACCGCAGCGAGACCTACAAGATCTTCGCCGGCGAACCCGGTTCCTACAACGACGCCGACGGCGTGGGCTTCGGCGGCAACGCCGGCAGCCAGGGCTTCCCCGGCTTCCAGCCCGGCGACGCCACCAACGCCAAGCGCCACAGCTCGGCCGGCTACGTGGACCTGGAACTGGATGTGAACCCGCTCGTCAAGACCCAGGCCGCCGTCCGTTACGAGAACTACAGCGACTTCGGCTCCACCGTCACCGGCAAGCTGGCCGGCAGCGTGCGCGCGGCCGACAACGTGCTGCTGCGCGGCTCGGCCTCGACCGGCTTCCGCGCCCCGTCGCTGCAGCAGAAGTACTTCTCGTCGACCTTCACCGACTTCGTGGCCGGCGTGCCGACCGACGTGGTGCTGGCGCCCAACGGCGGCCCGGTGGCCAACCTGGCCGGCATCCCCAAGCTGAAGGAGGAGAAGTCGACCAGCTTCACGCTGGGCACCACCTGGACGCCAACCAACAACGCCTCCGTGACGGCCGACCTGTACCAGATCAAGATCAAGGACCGCATCGTGCTGTCGGGCCGCTTCGACGCCAGCAACTACCCCGAGCTGGCGGCCAAGCTGTCCACGCTGGGCGTGGGCGAGGCCCAGTTCTTCGTCAACTCGGTCGACACCAAGACCACGGGCCTGGACCTGACGGCCTCGCACAAGACCAACTTCGGCCCCAACAAGATGACCACCTACCTGGCGGCCAACTTCAGCAAGACCGAGGTGACGGGCATCCACGCGCCGGCCTCGCTCAAGGGCTTCGAGGACGTGCTGCTGTCCGAGCGCGAGCGCCTGTTCATCGAACAGGGCGGCCCGCGCTCCAAGTTCACGCTCGGCTTCGACTACGTGGCCGGCGCGCTCGACACCGACCTGAAGGTGATCCACTACGGCCCGCAGACGCTGGGCACCTTCGACGGCACGGCCGCCGGCGTGCCGAACGCGCACTACGCGTCCAAGACCTCGGCCGACCTGGCGTTCACCTACAGCATCAACAAGAACACCAAGTTCACCTTCGGCGGCACCAACATCTTCAACGTCAAACCGACCGCGCAGGATCCGAACGAGACCGACAACGGCTTCAAGTACGACAGCGTGCAGTTCGGCCTGAACGGCGCCTCCTACTTCGGCCGCCTGTGGGTCAAGTTCTAGAGCAGGCCTGAGCAAATGAGAACGGCACCCCTTGCCTGGGCGGGGGGTGCCGTTTTTTTTTCATGCCGGCCGATCCGCGCGCCGGCATGAACCGGCTTAGAACTTGTAGTTCAGGCCCACGTTGAAGAAGCGGCCCACGGCGCCCGCCTGGTGCAGCGACGGGTTGTACGGCGTGCCGGTGCCGTTGCTGCTGGTGTTGGAGCCGGTGCCGCCGTAGGTTTGCGCGTCGATCGGCGGCGCCTTGTCGAACAGGTTGGTGATCGAGCCGTTCAGCGTCCACGCCTTGTTGATCTTGTACGTCATCGACAGGTTGGTGTAGGTGAACGAGGACACCTTGCAGTACTGCGGTGGCGACGAACCGTTCCAGCGCGAGTTGTAGCCTTGCAGGCTGCTGTCGCAATCGACAAAGCCGTTGGACGGGTCGGTCACGTCGTAGCTGCTGACGTAGTTGGTGGTGGCCGTGATCGCGAACGGGCCGCGGTCGTAGGACAGCGTCAACTGCGCGCGGTCCTTGGGGTTGCCCGTGTCGCCCGATACGATGGCCGGGCCGTGGGTGCCGGCCAGGTTGTAGGTTTTGCCGTTCAACGTCATGTTGTAGTTGAACATGTGCGACCACTGCAGACCCACCGTCAGCTTGCTGGCGTCGTCGAGCTTCATGCGGTAGCGCGTTTCGAACTCGGCGCCGGCCGTGGACGTGGTCTGGCCATTGACGTACGGGGTGGCGATGTACTGGATGGTGCCCACCGACGAGGTGCCAACGCGGCCGTCGCCAAAAGTGACCGTTTCCGGCGCACCGCGCACGCCATACTTGATCGGATCGAACGTGGACAGGGCCGAGGCCGAAATGATCTGGTTATCCACGGTGATCTTGTAGTAGTCCAGCGTGGTCGACCAGTTCTTGATCGGTTCGATGATCACGCCCAGCGTGTAGGACTTCGACTTCTCCGGGCTGAGGTCCTTGGTGGTGGTCTGCATGTAGGTCGGGTTGACCTTGCACTGGGCCGGCACGTTGTTGGGCGAGTGCGTGTTGGGGGTACCGTCCGCGTTCAGGTCCGGGCACAGTTGCGGGTCGCGGATGGCGTTGAAACTGTACAGCGAACCGGCATCGCCGTTCTCCGTGGCCGACGGCGCGCGGAAGCCGCGCGAGGCCGTGCCGCGCAACGAGAACATGGACGAGGGCGTGAACTTGAAGCCGACCTTGGGCGTGGTGGAATGGCCGTAGGTGTCGTAGTGGTCGGCACGCACGGCGCCGCTCAGCTCCAGCGACTTGAGCACGGGCGCGGCCAGCTCGGCGTACAGCGCGCTGTTGTTCTCCTTGCCGCCCGAGAAGGCCGTGGGCAAGCCGAGGACGCTGCCGGTGCGCGCCTCATACGGGTTGGGCGAATCGAGCGACTTGTGCACGTAGCTCAGGCCCGTGCCCAGGCTGAGCGGCCCGCCGTCCAGCTGCGTCAGCTCGCGCGAGGCGCGCAGTTCGATGAAGTTCAGATCGTCGGTCGCCTTGTTCGACACGGTGGGCGTGACCTGGGCCATCACGGCCGGGCTGTTGCCGCCGTTCAGATTGAACGGGTTGACCGGGTCGTTGAGCGCCGCCAGCAGCGCCGTCGGATTGATGTAGCCGTTGTAGGTGCCCGTGGTCTCGACCCGGGTCAGACCCAGCGAGGCGGCCAGGTCCCAGCCGCCGGCCGTCCCGTTCAGGTCGGCCACGGCGCGGTAGGACTTGGTGTCAAGGTCGCTGCTGCGGAACAGGCGGTCCGGGATCAGGGCGCGCACGTTCACCGGCACGCCGAACGGATTGCCCGGATAGCTGGCCGGCACCGTGTACTTGCCAGGACCGACGAAGCCGACGATGGCGGGCGCCTGGCCCGGACCGATGGCCGTCACGCCGCCGAAGCTGCCGCTCGGCACGGTCGAGCCGCGCACCACCTGCTGGCTCTTGCTGTCGAAGTAGGAACCCTTCAGGCCCAGCGTCCAGTCCTTGTTGAAGCGGGTGTTCAGGCTGGCCAGCAAGTCCAGGTTTTCCGAACGCGGTTGCAGCTGCGCCCAGTTGTTGTTGAACACGCACTGGTTGGCGTTGCGACGGGCGATGTCGCAACCGCTGCCCAGGAAAGCGTAGGCGCCCGGCGCACTGCCCAGGGCCGGGTTCTGCAGGTAGGGCGTGAGCGTGACGGGGTTGGTGATGAAATCGTTGCGGGCGCCGGGGCGCAGATCCTGGCCGCCGTCGTCGGCGCTCCAGTCCATGCGGGTCCACGAATCGTGGCGCTGCTCCAGGCGGATCTGGTCCTGGTGCCGGTATTCGAGCGCCACGTAGCCGTCGGTGTTGTCGGACAGCTCGAAGCCGCGCACCAGCGACAGGTGGTGGGTGGCGCCGCCGCCATGCTGGGTGGTGCCCGTTTCGGCCGCGATGCTGGTGCCCTGGAACGATTTCTTCAGGATCACGTTGACCACGCCGGCGATGGCGTCCGAGCCGTACACGGCCGAGGCGCCATCCTTGAGGATCTCGATGCGTTCCACCGCCTCCATCGGGATCGAGGTGATGTCGACGAACGGCCGCTGGCCGTCGTCCGACAGCGGGTACGGCGCCATGCGGTGGCCGTCGATCAGCACCAGGGTGGCGCCCACGGTCAGGCCGCGCAGCGACACGCCGCTGGCGCCGGCCGCGAAGGCCTGGTTGAAGCCCTGGCCCAGCGTGCCCTGGCCGTTGGCCGTGATGTCGCGCAGCGCTTCCGACACGCTCGTGTAGCCGGACTTTTTCAGGTCGGCCGCCGTCATCACCTGCACCGGGCTGGGGGTCTCCTGGTCGGCGCGGCTGATGTAGGAGCCCGTCACCACCACCCGCTTGATGGCCTGGTTGTCACCCGCCGCATCCTGCGCCTGGGCCGTGTGGGTCGCCAGCGCCGTGAGCGCGCCAGTGGCCAGGATATGGGCCACGGCCAGCGGGATCGATTTCATTCTTAACCTCATCAAATACTCCTTCTGTTGATTTGAGTGTTGCTATTTAGTGTAGCCAATCCGGCAGGCATATCATTATGCTAATATCGCCTCCTCATGGCGTGCTGCGGGCGGACGCCGCCTGCGCAGCCGGCATCCGCCAGGACAGTCTGGTACGGGACCGGCGGCGGTATCGTCTGAACGGATCGGCGCGCACCGCGCGGCAACGGCTTGTATTAAGAACACAACGCAGTGCGCGACGGCCCTGTCCGGACGGATCGGCGCGGCCCCGGGCCGGACGAGGGGCGGATGCGATGGATGGACGCGATTGCCGGGAGTTGCCGGCAATGTTGTTGTATTTTTAAGGAAAAAGCCGAATGAGCCTCATTTCGCTTGAGAACCTGTCCCTCGGGACCGGCGTGCTGGGTCTGTTCCTCGCCATGCCGCTGATGGCGCTGGCGCGCAAACGTCCGGCCAGCATGTGGCTGGCGCTGTATGTGCTGACCATCTCCGCCGCCTCGTTGGAGGACTACGCCCTCTACCAGCGCCTGCCCTGGGTCCACGGCATGGCCTGGCCCAACCTGGCCGTCGACGTGCTCTATTACTGCTATGTGCGCAGCATGACGGGGCTCGGCAACGGCCGCTTTCAAACCATCCATTTTGTGCCGCTGGCCTGCTACCTGGCGGCCGCGCTGGCGGCGCTGCTGTCCGGCAGCGGGTTCTTGCCAAGTTTCGCGGACTGGGAGCGTGGCGCCGGGGCGGCCACGTTCTACCAGTGCCAGGGCGCCTTCTACCTGGGCGCGGTGCTGCTGCGGCTGCGCCAGCACCGCGCGCGGCTGCGCGCCGGCGACGCCACGGCCGGCACGGACGACCTGCGCTGGCTGACGACGCTGTCCTATGTGCTGGCGGTCTTGTGGATCAGCTGGGTGCTGGCCATCCGCCTGCATGGCAACTGGACCGCCATGTTCGTGGCGGGGCGGCTGGCCACGTTCTACCTCGTCGGCTGGTACGGGCTGCGCCGCGCCGACGTGTTCAATCCCACCGCTGCGGCGCCATTGGCGCGGGAGGCGCCGCGCCATGTGCCGCCGGCACCGGCGCGGATGCACGGTTCAACGTCGCCGCCGGCGCACGTGCCTGCAACGACGCCCCCTGCGGACCACCTGACGGCGGCTGACCGCATGGCGCAACCCGCACGGCCCGTGGAACACGCGCCGGAAACGGCGCCGGTGCTGGCGGCCGGCGCCGCCGTGGCCACCATCCCGGCGGCGGAACGGGAGAAATACGCGCGTTCGGGCATGACGGAGGCGGCCCGGCGCCTGATCGGCGAGCGCCTGCAACGACGCATGGCGCAGCAACGCGACTACCTGGAGAGCGACCTGCGCCTCAACGAACTGGCCGACCGCATAGGCACGACCCCGCAGCTGCTGTCGCAATACCTCAACCACATGCTGGGGCTGAGCTTCTTCGACTACATCAACGGCCTGCGCATCGCCGAAGTCCAGAACATGATGCGCGACCCCGCCGGGGCCGGGCGCACGCTGCTGGAACTGGCCCACGCGGCCGGCTTCAACAGCAAGTCCACCTTCAACACGGCGTTCAAGAACGCCAGCGGTCTGGCGCCCTCGCAGTGGCGCGCGCTCCACGCGCAGTCGCCGGCGCACGCGCCGCACGTCCCGTGCGCGCACGAGGCGCATGCAACGGCGGAACCGGAACGGCGACAGCGCGCGGCCTGACACGGCAGCGGCGGCAGCGGCAGCGGCAGCGGCGGCGGCAGCGGCGGCAACGGCGGCAACGGCGGCAGCGCCGGCAGCACTGGCTGCTCCTGCGGCACAGGCACGCATGCCTGTGCTACACTCGCGCCACCATGAACCACATCAAGACACTGCTGCTCTGGCTGTTGTTGGCCGCGCTCCCGTTGCAGGGATACGCGGCCGTGTCCTCGTTCATGGCCATGCCGCTCCGGCTTGCGCCCGCCACCTTCGAAGCCGGTCGCAACGCCGCCGTGTCGCCACAAGCGGCGGCCGCCGACCACTGCGCCATGCGCGCGCAGGCCAGCCACGCGCACTGCGACGCGGCCCCCGCCAAGGCCAAGTGCGCCAGCTGCGGCACTGGCAGCGGTTGCGCCAATTGCGCGTCATGCTGCGTGGGCGGCGTCATGGCGGTTCCGGTTGCGGCCTGCGCGCCGCCGCCGTTGCGGCCCGCCGGTTCGGAAGCCATTCCCTACCGCGTGCGCCATATGAGCGCGCACATTCCCGCCGGCCCCGAACGACCGCCCCACACCAGTTTCGCCTGACACCGCGCACGGCGGACGGCATGCCAGCATACCGGCGTGCCCCCTGCCCCAGCATCAACGCCACGCAGGCCAGCCGATGGCCTGCGCCCCCGTATCAGGAGTCACCATGCATCAATCCATCACCCTGCGCACCGCCCTGGCGGGCGCGCTGGCGCTGTCGCTGACCGGCTGCGCCACTTTTTCGCCGGACGGCGGCCTCGACGCCGTGCAGGCCATCACCAGGCCATCCACGGGCCAGCCGCTGACGCGCATGGACGCCAGCGCGGACGGCGCCGCCGCACAGCGCGTCGCCGCCCTGCTGGGCGCGCCGCTGAGCGCCGACAGCGCCGTCGCCATCGCCCTGCTCAACAACCGCCAGCTGCAGGCGAGCTACGCGGAACTGGGCATCGCCGAAGCCGATCTGGTCCAGGCGGGGCGCCTGCCCAATCCCACGCTGACCTTTTCCCGCCTGACCGACGGCCAGGGCCTGGACATCGAACGCAAGCTGATGCTGCCCGTGATCGGCATCCTCACCATGCCGGCCGTGCGCGGCATCGAACAGCGCCGCTACGAGCAAACCCAGCTGGCCGTGGCCGGCGACGTGCTGCGCATCGCCGACCAGACCCGGCGCGCTTTCTACGGCGCCGTCGCCGCGCGCCAGTCGGTCAGCTATCTGGAGCAGGTCCAGGGCGCCGCCGAGGCGGGCGCGGAGCTGGCGCGCCGCATGGCGGCGGCCGGCAACTGGAGCCAGCTGCGCGAGGCGCGCGAACAGGTGTTCCTGGCCGACGCCGCCGCCCAGCTGACGGCCGCGCGCCACGCGGAGGTGGCCGCGCGCGAGCAGCTGGTGCGGCTGCTGGGCCTGTCCGGCCAGGGCGCCACCTTCACGCTGCCCGAGCGCCTGCCCGACCTGCCCGCCGCGCCGCGCGAGGCCGGCGACGCGGAGGCGCAGGCGCTGGCCAACCGGGTCGATATCCTGATGGCGCAAAAGGAACTGGCCGGCCTGGCCGATGCGCTGGGCCTGACCCGCACCACGCGCTTCATCAACGTGCTCGACGCCGGCTACCAGCGCAACACGGGCGCCGACGGCGGCCATGCGCGCGGCGTCGAGATCGAGTGGCAGCTGCCCCTGTTCGACTGGGGCGGCGCGCGCGTGGCCCGCGCGGAGTCGGCCTACATGCGGGCGCTGCACCGCGCCGCGCAAGGCGCGATCGACGCGCGCTCGGAGGTGCGCGAGCGCTACTCGGCGTACCGCAGCGCCTACGCGCTGGCGCGCCAGTACCGCGACGAGATCGTCCCGCTGCGCAAGCGCATCGCCGACGAGCAGCTGCTGCGCTACAACGGCATGCTCACCAGCGTGTTCGAACTGCTGGCCGACGCGCGCGAGCAGGTGCTGAGCGTGAACGCGGCGATCGAGGCGCAGCGCAATTTCTGGCTGGCCGATGCGGCCCTGCAGGCGGCCATGACGGGCGGCGCGGACGGCGACAGTCCGCGCTCGGCCCGCTGAGCGCTGAACGCCAACCCACACAGAACAAGGAACAGACATGGTCACACGCAGAAACTTTTTAAGCGGCGCGGGCGCCGCCGCCGTCGGCACGGCCCTGGTGAGCCGGGCCGGCGCCGCCGGCTTGCCGGAAGCGGCCAGCATGGCCAACGCCGCCACCCAGCCGCCGTTGTCGCCGCCGAACGGCCGGCCCTACAACCCGGTCGTCACCCTCAACGGCTGGAGCCTGCCATGGCGCATGAAGGCCGGCGTCAAGGAATTCCACCTGGTGGCCGAGCCGGTGGTGCGCGAGATCGCGCCCGGCATGAAGGCGCAACTATGGGGCTACAACGGCCAGTCGCCGGGGCCGACCATCGAGGTGGTGGAAGGCGACCGGGTGCGCATCTTCGTCACCAACAAGCTGCCCGAACACACCAGCATCCACTGGCACGGCCAGCGCCTGCCCAACGGCATGGACGGCGTGACGGGACTGACCCAGCCCGGCATCGCGCCCGGCAAGACCTACGTGTATGAATTCGTCGCGCGCCGGGCCGGCACCTTCATGTACCACCCGCACGCCGACGAGATGATGCAGATGGCCATGGGCATGATGGGGCTGTGGATCACGCACCCGAAGGACCCGCGCTTCATGCCGGTGGACCGCGATTTCTGCCTGCTGCTGAACGCCTTCGACATCGAGCCGGGCAGCGCCACGCCCAGGGTCAACACCATGCTCGACTTCAACCTGTGGACCTTCAACAGCCGCGCCTTCCCCGGTGTGGACGCGATGGTGGCCGCGCAGGGCGACCGGGTCCGGATCCGGGTCGGCAACCTGACCATGACCAACCACCCGATCCACCTGCACGGCCACGAATTCACCGTCACCGGCACCGATGGCGGCTGGGTGCCGCCATCGGCGCGCTGGCCGGAGGTCACCACCGACGTCGCCGTGGGCCAGATGCGCGCCATCGAGTTCGACGCCACCGAGCCGGGCGACTGGTCGTTCCACTGCCATAAATCGCACCACACCATGAACGCCATGGGCCACGACGTGCCCACCATGACCGGCGTGGACCAGAGCGACGTGCTGGCCAGGATCAACCGGCTGGTGCCGGACTACATGGCCATGGGCGACAAGGGCATGGCCGACATGGCCGCCATGCCCATGCCCCTGCCCGACAACACCCTGCCCATGATGACGGGCACGGGTCCGTTCGGCGCCATCGGCATGGGCGGCATGTTCACCACCGTCAAGGTGCGCAAGGGACTGGCCCGGCACGACTACCGCGATCCGGGCTGGTACCGCCATCCGCCCGGCACGCTGGCCTACGAATACCAGGGCCAGGCCGGCGCGCTGCCGGCCGCGCCACAAGCACCCGGCGCGGCACCAGCGGCCTCGTCGACGGAAACGCCCCCGTTCGAGGCGACCAAGGGAGGCCATCACCACCATTGAGCGGCCATCGCGCCCCTGATGGCGACCTTCCCATAATCCGAAATAGGTTGCCATTAGGCAAAACTCGACCTATGATGAACGCATGCGGACCCAAACCATGTCTAACATTTCGCTCATCACATCATGTCACTCACTGAACTCCACCCAGTCCCGATTCGCAAGGGACCGCCACGGCCTCAAGACGCGATCAGCCAGATCCCGGCCAACGCCAACGCGTACGAGCTGACCACCGAGGACGAGATCGGCGACATGCTGACCGAACTGGCCGAAAGCGGCGACCCGATCTCGATCTATGTACCCGGCAGCCGCGAGGTGGTGCTGGGACGGGTCCTGTCGGTCGATCCCGAACAGCCGCATTTCGTGATGGAATTGAACGAAGGCATGAGCCTACAGCCGGGCAAGGTAACCTTCGTCACCTGGCTGCGTTCGGCCAAGCTGCAGTTTCGCCTGTCCAGCAAGGACTGGAAGGCGCTGCCCGGCCAGCCGCAGCAGATTCCGATGGATTTCCCGGAAACCTGCGCGGTGCTGAACCGGCGCGCCACGGAGCGCCTGGAAATCCCGCTGGGCGCCACCTGCATGGCCTCGTTTGTGATCAACGTGGTCAACAACACGCACAGCTATGAGTTGCCGATCTTCGACCTGTCGCTGGGCGGCATCAGCCTGCATTGCGCCAAGCTCAACGCCAAGGGCTTGATCAAGGGTCGCAAGGTGCATGACGTGGTGCTGGAACTGGGCGACGAGACGGTCGAGGTGGCGGAACTGGAAGTGCGCTACACGCGCCCGTTCCGCTCGTTCCTGCTGGGCGAACAAGTCCATCTGGGCTGCATGTTCACCAAGCTGGAAGCGGAGGAGAAAGACAAGATCCAGCGCGTGCTGGACGAGATCAAGCGCGGCTAGGCACGACAGCGATAAGCGCGCCGGCGATGAACACGACGGCGATGAGCACGACGGCGGGGCCGCCAGCGGCCCCGCCGTCGACCTGCCTTAGGACGGCCGCTTGGGGTGCAGCACGGCGTTGCGGCGCGAATAGCCGAAGTAGATGACCAGGCCGATCACCAGCCAGATGGTGAAGGCGATCCAGGTGGTGCGGCTCAGGAACGTCATCAGGGCCACGCAGAACACCACGGCCAGCGCCGGCACCACGGGCACGCCCGGGCAGCGGAACGCGCGGTGCAGGTCGGGGCGCTTCCTGCGCAGCACCACCACGGCCACCGACACCAGGCAGAACGCGGCCAGCGTGCCGATGTTGATCAGCTCGGCCAGCACGTCCAGCGGCACCACGGCGGCGATCAGGCCGAAGATGATGCCCACCATCCAGGTGGCGAAGAACGGCGTGCCGAACTTCGGATGGACCGTGGACAGACGCGCCGGCAGCAGGCCGTCGCGCGACATGGCGAACACCACCCGGGTCTGGCCATAGCTCATCACCAGGATCACGGTGGTCATGCCGAGGATGGCGCCCAGGTCGACGAAGCCGGCCACCCAGTTCTCGTTGGCGTATTGCAGCGCCAGCGAGACGGGGTGGTCGATGCCGGCGAACTTCTGGAACGGCACGATGCCCGTCATGATGGCCGACACCACCACGTACAGCACGGTGCACACGGCCAGCGAGCCGATGATGCCGATCGGCAGGTCGCGCTCGGGCCGCTTGACCTCCTCGGCCGCCGAGGTCACGGCGTCGAAGCCGATGAAGGCGAAGAACACCAGCGCGGCCGCGCTCATGGTGCCGCTCATGCCGAACGGCATGAACGGATGCCAGTTGGCCGGCTGCACGTGGCGCGCGCCGACGGCGATGAACAGCAGCACCACGGCGATCTTGATGGCCACCATGATGCTGTTCATGCGCGCCGACTCGCGCGCGCCCCACGACAGCATGGCCGTCAGGAACATCATGATCAGGAACGCGGGCAGGTTGATCAGCGTGTGCACGCCGGGCACGGCGCCGGGGGCGGCCGTCAGCGCGGCCGGCAGGTGCAGGCCGAAGCCGCCGATCAGCGACTGGAAATAACCGGACCAGCCGACCGACACGGCCGACGTGGCCAGGCCGTATTCGAGCATCAGGTCCCAGCCTATCATCCACGCCACCAGTTCGCCCATGGTGGCGTAGCTGTAGGTGTAGATGGAGCCGGCCACCGGCACGGTCGAGGCGAATTCAGCGTAGCACATGGCCGCGAAGCCGCAGGCCAGCGCCGCGATGACGAACGACAGCGTCAGCGCCGGGCCGGCCGTCAGCGCGCCGGTGCCGGTCAGCACGAAGATGCCGGTGCCGACGATGGCGCCGATGCCCATCAGCACCAGGTCCAGCGGCCCCAGCACTTTTTTCAGACCACCCTCGGCGCGTCCCTGCGCCACCATGTGGTCCAGATTCTTGGTTCGGAAAAGGCTCAAGTAGTATCTCCACTAATCGGTTTGCGTTGTTATGTCACCGCGCGCACGCCATCGCTGGCCGTGGCCGGTATGGCTGCGCAGTCTACACTGTTTTCCCGCGCCATTCGGCAATTTCCCCACAATTTATTGAGCAAACGGCAAGCCGGGACGGGGCCGCGCGCGACCGTAAACGCAACCGCCCGCGGGCCGGAATGCGGCGCGCGGGCGGACAGGGTGCGTCGCGGACGACGCGGACGACGCGGACGATTATTGCGCTTGCTTGCGGCGGCGCGCGACCACGCCCAGCAGGGCCAGGCCGCCCATCAGCATGCCGTAGGTGGCCGGTTCCGGCACGGCCGCCGCGACGGCGATGTTGCCGCTGTAGCTGCCGCCGTTGGCCGTGGCCACGTAGCCGTCCACTTCCAGCGTGTAGTCGCCGGCCGACAGAGGATGCAGGCCCGAGGCGAAGCTCCAGGCCTGGTCGCCTGGCAGGTAGTTGGTCACGTCCTGGGTGCCGTGGAACACGATGCCGTTGGCGCCGTCGCGCAGGTCGAAGCCGGTGATGGCCAGGCCGTTGTTGCCGGCCTTGAGCGAGGTGATCAGGCCCACCACGTCGTTCACGCCCGCGATCGAGAACGTGTACTTGTCGGAGAAGAAGTTGTTGTGCTCGCCGGCATGCTGGCCCTGGCCCAGCGTGAACGTGTGGCCGAAATCGGAGCTCGAGTAATCGGCCAGGTCCTGGGTGATGTCGATGGTGGCCTGGCTCAGGTCGACGGCGGCGTGCGCGGCGATGCAGGAAGTGGCCAGGACGACGGTCGCCAGCAGGCGTTGGGTGATGTTTTTCATAGATGGCACCGGAAGTGATAGGTGGAATACGGTTGCCGCCCGCCGGCGCCGGATCGGCGCGGGCGCGCGGGCGGCGCGATGGATCAGGCGAACGGCGCGGATTTGCGGCGCTGCTTGACCAGGCCGATCAGGCCCAGGCCGACGAGCAGCATGGCGACGCCTTCCGGTTCCGGCACGGCGCTGATGGTGCCGTTGGCGGCGAACGCGCCACCGGCGTTGGAGACGACGTTGCCGCTCACCTGCACATAGTAGGAGCCGGCCGCCAGGTTGGCGTCGCCCAGCGTCCACTTGTCGCTGGCGCCGGTCTGCACCTGGCTGCCGGCCACGGCCAGCGCGCCGCCGGCCTTGTACAGGCTGAAGCCGGTGATGTTCAGGCCGTTCAGGGCGCTGGTGCTGGTCGAGGTCAGGATCAGGTCCAGCTTGGTGCTGCCGGTGGTCGTGAACGTGAACTGGTCGGCGAAGATGTCATTCTTCAGGTTGTTCTTGAACTTGTCGCCGAAATGGGCGCTGCCGTTCGGCGCCAGCGCGATGGCGCTCGGTGCGGAGCTGATGTCGATCACGGCGGCCTGGGCGCCGCCCGCCACGGTCGCGGCGGCCAGCGTGGCCATGGTCATCGCCAGGGCGCGGATTTGCTTTTTCATCTATTCCCTACTATTGAAAAGGAGGCGCGTCTGCTCCGCCTGCCGTATTAATAAAGTGTAACTTAAGTTGCACTTAAATCACCGGGGCGAAGATTACCATGAAAAATGGAATTTTGTCATGTTTTTCATGCGGCAAGTTTCCCCCGCGCGCGGCTCACGACCACGCGTCCATCTCCCCGTCCGTGAAGCCGGCCTGGCGGCGCGCCTCCCGGTTGAACGGGCCGCGCACGGGCGGCGCCTTGTAGCGCACCAGCAGTTCCCCGTAGGTCGCGCACGGGTCCACGCCGCGCTGCCGGCACAGGTGGCCGTACCAGCGGTTGCCGATCTCCACGTGGCCGATCTCGTCGCGCAGGATGATGTCGAGGATCCGCGCGGCCGCCTGGTCGCCGGCCTGGGCCAGCTTGGCGCGCAGCGGCGGGATCGCGTCCAGCCCGCGCGCCTCCAGCGTGCGCGGCACCAGCGCCATGCGGGCCAGCGCGTCGCCGCAGGTCTTCTCGACCATCTCCCACAGGCTGCCGTGGGCGGGGAAGTCGCCGTAGGCGTGGCCCAGCGCGCACAGGTGCGCCGCCAGCAGCGAGAAGTGGATGGCCTCCTCGCGCGCCACGCGCAGCCAGTCCGTGTAGTACGGCTGCGGCATGCCGGGGAAGCGCCACAGCGCGTCGAGCGCCAGGTTGACGGCGTTGAACTCGATGTGGGCCAGCGCGTGCACCAGCATGGCGCGCCCCTCCACCGTCACCATCGAGCGCCGGCCCACGAGGCGCGGCGGCACCAGCTCGGGGCGCGCCGGGCGGCCGGGGATGCCGTCCGGCGCGGCCACGGCGGCCAGGTCGGCGTCCACGTCGAGCGTGCAGGCGCCGTCCGCATGGGCGGCCGCCATCGCGGCCACGGCGTCCACCTTGGCCTGCGGATCGCACTCCAGCAGGCAACGCAGCGCCCACGCGCGTAAATCATTTGGCAACGCCATGCTCGGTCCCGATCGCTGAAAAGCGCGCAGTGTACCAAACCGGCGCCGGGGTCAGTTATGATGTCGCGTCGCAGTTCTCACCACGAAGGATATTGTTGTGCAAATTACTACCTCGGTTCGTCTCGCAGCGCTGGCAGGCGCGCTGGCGCTGGGCCTGAACGCCCACGCCGAAAGCTTCGCCTCCTCGGCCTCCAGCGCCGGTTCCGCGTCCAGCGGCAGCATCTCCACCTCGCTGGGCGACTCCAGCAACAGCTCGTCGGGCGGCAACAAGGTGGCCGACGGCGCCTACCGCATCATCGACATCGCCGCCACGCCGCAGCGCGCCGGCATGGCCCGCGTGACCATGCAGGGCGAGCTGCCGTCGCAGCACGTGGTGCTGGACCTGCCGCAACAGACGTTCGCGCAGCAGCACCTGGACAAGGGCGACTACATCTACGCGCAAAACCGCGCCTACGGCATCGCCTTCGCCCGCAACGACACGCACGAACCGTTCTATCTGGTGCTGGCCGACGACTGGTACGGCGAACTGGCCGCCCGCCCCGTCGGCATCTGACCTTGCGCCGCGCTCTCAGGCGCCGGTGCGCCGGCGCGGCGCTGGCCTGCGCGGGCGCGTTGGCGGGCCTGTTCGCGTGCGCCGGCGCCGCGCACGCGGCCGGCCTGTCCGGCGCATCGCGCTTTTGCGACAGCCCGCATGAATTGAACGCGACCGAACAGGACCACCTGCTGCGCTTCGCGGCCGTGGTGCGCGAGGAACTGGACGCCAGCGCAGGCGGCGTGGCCCTGATCAGCCGCTCGGGCCTGGACCTGTCGCGCTTTGGCATCCGCTATTCCCACGCGGCGCTGGCGTGGCGGGCCGGCGCCCCACCGCCAGCCGATGGCGTGGCCGGCCCGGCCAACGGGATGGCCGCCGCCCTGGCCGATGGCGGCCCCGATGGCGGCCCCGATGGCGCCGCGTCACGGGAGCACGGCGCCTGGTCCGCCCGCCAGCTCTACTACGCCTGCGACGAAAGCCGGCCCCGCATCTACGACCAGGGCCTGGCCGGCTTCGCCATGGGCACCGACGATCCGGCGCTCGGCTACATCGCGCTGCTGCGCCTGCCCGCCGCCGCCACGCCGCCGCTGCGGGCGGCCCTGCTCGACAATCCGCGCGCGCTGCACCTGCTGGCCGACCGTTACAGCGCCAACGCCTATGCCTACGGCCTCGCCTACCAGAACTGCAACCAGTGGCTGATCGAGATGCTGGCCGTGGCCTGGTCCGGCATGGCGGACGCGGACGACCTGCGCGCGCGCGCCCAGGACTGGCTGCGCGCGCAGGGCTACATGCCGGAGCCGGTGGACGTGGGCTCGCGGCTGCTGATGCTGGCGCCGTGGTTCATCCCCCTGCTCAACCTGGACGACCATCCTGAGCAGGACCGCGAGGCCCTGCAGTTGCGGGTCAGCCTGCCCGCCTCGCTCGAAACCTTCATGCGCCAGCGCCTGCCCGACAGCGAGCGGGTGGAAATCTGCCACGATGACAAACAGGTGGTGGTGCACCGTGGCTGGGACCCCGTGGCCGCAGGCTGCGTGCCGGGCCCGGACGACCGCGTGGTCCCGTTCAATTAAAACGTCGTTGCTCCCCCGGAGCAACGACTTCCCGCGCAGGCGGGAACGACGGAGGTCCGGCGCAACGTTCGACCGGGCCGGCGCGCCGTCACTGTCCGTCCGCAGGCCCGCCCTGCCCCGCCTGCGCCAGCAGCCAGCGGCGGAACTGTTCGACGGGCGGCTTCTCATGCGCGATGTCGGGCGTGATCAGATAGTAGGCGCGCGCCCCGCCCAGCGGACGGTCGCACACCAGCTGCAGCTCCCCCCGTTCCAGTTCCGATTCCACCAGCATGGCCGGCAGCAGCGCCACGCCGAGGCCGTGCGTGGCCGCCGTGGCCAGCATGGAAAACAGCTCGTAGCGCGGGCCCTGCATCGCGTGTTCCGCGCTCACCTCCATCGCCTCGAACCACTGGCGCCATGCCTCGGGACGGGTGCTCTGCTGCAGCAGCGGCAAGGCGGCGATGTCGCGCGGCGTCCACCGCTTGCGTCCGGCCAGCAGGCGCGGGCTGGCCACCGGCACCACCGTCTCGTGCATCAGCAGCACGGCCCGCGTGCCGGGCCAGTTGGCGATCTGCTCGGGGCTGGCCGCGTACAGCGCCGCGTCGTACTCGGTCTCGGTGAACATGAAGGGACGGGTCTGGGCGTCGATGTGGACCGTGAGCTCGGCATGCACGCGCTGCATATCCTGCAACCGGGGCAGCAGCCAGCGCGTGGCGAAGGTGGGCACCGACGCCAGCCGCACCACGCCGCCGCTGCCCTGGCGGGCCATGGTGTCGAGCGTGTCGCGTTCCAGCCCGGCCAGCCGCAGCGCCACCTGCTGCGCGTAGGCCGCGCCGGCCGGCGTGAGCGCCACGCCGTGGCGCGTGCGCTGGAACAGCCGCACACCGAGAAAACTCTCCAGACTGGCCACCTGGCGCGACACGGCGCCCTGCGTGAGCGCCAGTTCGCGCGCCGCGTGGGTGTAGCTTTCGTGCCGCGCGGCGGCCTCGAAGCAGGTCAGCGATTGCAGCATCGGGATTTTTCTCGTCATGTCTGGCCGTGGTGTTTGCAGGGTTTCAGGGGTATCGACGTCGCCAGTATGCCTCAAGATATGAGCGCCATGCATATCTGAGTGCGAATAAATCGTTTGCGCACCGGCCCGGCCGACACTAAGATGGTGCCATCCGATTCCATGCCGGCCCCGCGCCGGCCTACCCCACCAGGAGACAAACATGAGCAAAGCCGCATTTCACTGGGATGATCCGTTCCTGCTGGACGCACAGCTGACGGCCGACGAACGCGCCGTGCGCGACGCGGCCCGCGACTACAGCCAGGGCAAACTTGCCCCGCGCGTGCTGGAGGCGTTCCGCCACGAGAAGACGGACCCCGCCATCTTCCGCGAGATGGGTGAACTGGGCCTGCTGGGCGTGACCATCCCGGAAGCCTACGGCGGCGCCGGCATGAACTACGTGTGCTACGGCCTGGCCGCGCGCGAAGTGGAGCGCGTGGACTCCGGCTACCGCTCGATGATGAGCGTGCAGTCGTCGCTGGTGATGGTGCCGATCCACGAATTCGGCTCGGAAGCGACCAAGCAGAAATACCTGCCCAAGCTGGCCACCGGCGAGTTGATCGGCTGCTTCGGCCTGACGGAACCGAACCACGGCTCCGACCCCGGCAGCATGATCACGCGCGCCCGCAAGGTGGCCGGCGGCTACGAGCTGACCGGCGCCAAGATGTGGATCACCAACAGCCCGATCGCCGACGTGTTCGTCGTGTGGGCCAAGGACGATGAAGGCGCGATCCGCGGCTTCGTGCTGGAGAAAGGCTGGAAGGGCCTGAGCGCGCCCGCCATCCACGGCAAGATGGGCCTGCGCGCCAGCATCACCGGCGAGATCGTGATGGACGCCGTGTTCTGCCCCGAGGAGAACGCCTTCCCCGACGTGCGCGGCCTGAAAGGCCCGTTCACCTGCCTGAACAGCGCCCGCTACGGCATCGCCTGGGGCGCGCTGGGCGCGGCCGAGGACTGCTGCACGCGCGCCCGCCAATACACGATGGACCGCACCCAGTTCGGCCGGCCGCTGGCGGCCAACCAGCTGGTGCAGAAGAAGCTGGCCGACATGCTGACCGAGATCACGCTCGGCCTGCAATCGTGCCTGCGTCTGGGCCGCATGAAGGATGAAGGCACGGCCGCCGTGGAACTGACCTCGATCATGAAGCGCAACAGCTGCGGCAAGTCGCTCGACATCGCCCGCATGGCCCGCGACATGATGGGCGGGAACGGCATCAGCGACGAATTCGGCGTGGTGCGCCACCTGGTCAACCTGGAGGTGGTCAACACCTACGAGGGCACGCACGACGTGCACGCGCTGATCCTCGGCCGCGCCATCACCGGCCTGGCCGCCTTCTCGTAATCCCATGGAGGCGACCGCACAACGGGCCGCGCCGCTGCGCGGCATCAAGGTACTGGACCTGTCGCGCGTGCTGGCCGGCCCGCTGGCCGGACAGGTGCTGGGCGACCTGGGAGCCGACGTGGTCAAGGTCGAGCGCCCCGGCCAGGGCGACGACACGCGCGCGTGGGGCCCGCCCTACCTGCACAACGCCAGTGGCGAACACCGCGACGCGGCCGCCTACTTCCTGTGCGCCAACCGCAACAAGCGCTCCGTCACCATCGACATGGCGCAGCCGGAGGGCCAGGCCCTGATCCGCCAGCTGGCCAAGGAGGCGGACGTGGTGCTGGAGAACTTCAAGCTCGGCGGCCTGGCCCGCTACGGCCTGGATGCACCCAGCCTGCTGGCGCTGAACCCGCGCCTCGTCTACTGCTCGATCACCGGCTTCGGCCAGGATGGCCCGTACGCGGCGCGCGCCGGCTATGACTTCCTGATCCAGGGCATGGGCGGTTTGATGAGCGTGACCGGCGCGGCCGAGGGCGAGCCGGGCGCCGGTCCGCAGAAGGTGGGCGTGGCGCTGACGGACGTGATGACGGGCCTGTATGCGGCCATCGCCATCCAGGCCGCGCTGGCCGAGCGGGCACGCTCCGGCCTGGGCCAGCATGTGGATCTGGCGCTGCTGGACGTGCAGATCGCCGGGCTGGCCAACCAGGCCTCGAACTACCTGGCCGGCGGCGTGCTGCCCGGCCGCATGGGCAACAGCCATCCGAACATCGTGCCCTACCAGGACTTCCCCACGGCCGACGGCGACATGATCCTCGCCATCGGCAACGACGGCCAGTTCGCCAAGTTCTGCGCCGTGGCCGGCCATCCGGAATGGTCGACCGACGAAAGATTCTCCACCAATCCGCAGCGCGTGGCCAACCGCGTGGTGCTGATACGGCAGCTGCGGCAAGTGACCATCACGCGCGACACGGCCGACTGGATCGCGGCGCTGGAGGCGGCCGGCGTGCCGTGCGGCCCGATCAACCGCATCGACCAGGTGTTCGCCGACCCGCACGTGCGCGCGCGCGGCCTGCGCATCGAGGTCGAGCATCCAACGCTGGGCGCCGTGCCGCTGGTGGCCAACCCGATGCGCCTGGCCGCGTCGCCCGTCGCCTACCGGCTGGCCCCGCCCACGCTGGGTCAGCACACGGATGAAGTGCTGCGCGAATGGCTGCGGCTGGAGGAAGCCCAACTTGCAGACCTGCGCGAGCGGGCGATCCTGTAACCACGTCTTTTCACGCACACGACATGCCGCCCGCCGCGATGCCGGCGGCGCCCGCGCTCCCACCTCATCCGAAGCAAACGTTCATTTTCTTATAAATTATATAAACATTTCTGTTTAATAAATTTAATCCATTGGTAATAAGGAAAACTGAAAAAAAATGCCGTCGAAATCAAGACGGCATGAACACAAAATCGTTCCGAAAATCGAAACGCCTGATTTATCCAACCCGCCGGTATCGATAACCTTTTCCCTGCATGCACAGCGTCAGAAGTTCTGCTTGCTCAACCTCCCGTGTCTTATTGAGCTTGATTTGATACTGGCACTCTGAGATGGCATCAGTCTTCTGATAACCGGAAGCTCCTTCTTTTACATAGTCATATCTTGGCGGCGATGCGCAAGCAGATAGCAGTAGAATTGACGAGAAAATTACAATAGATTGAATAGGCTTCATGATTTCAGTTAATAGTGATTAATAATTAATTTCTCACAGTTTCAAGTGCACAGAGACGTGGAATTTCACTCTAGAAATTATATTTTTGCCTAGAAAATATGGCAGTCTCGAGATTATCAGCGCCACTCCGGTTATTAATCACCAATTCTCACTTCAATTCATCAAAATGTGACGTCCGTCATTTGGATTCAAAAAAAGTAGCCCTTGAGTCAATTCAATCGATCTGGTCGTCAGCCATCATGGCGCGCCTTCCGCCTCATCGATCAACTGGCACAGCTGGCGATACTGGTGCTGTTCCAGCATGTGCTCGACGGCCGCCACCAGCGGCGCGTGCACGGCCCGGTGCGGGGCCAGGATCGCGCGCACCTCGGGCTGGTTCAGTTCACGCAGCGCCGATCGCAGTGCCGCGCGCACCGACGCCGGCAGGCACGCCAACTGCCGCGCCGTGGCCGGCGGCACCCCGCTCACAGCGCCCGTGTCAGCCTGCGGCTGGCCGCGCTCGAACAGCTCGCCCAGCTGCTGCTCCAGCATCTGGAACAAGGCCTCCTGCTCGACCGGCTTGCGCAGGAAGCCATCGGCGCCGGCCGCCAACGCCTGCTGGCGCTCCTCCTCGAAGGCGGACGCGGTCAGCACCACCACGCGCGGCTGCGCCGGCGCCGCGGCCGCGCCGGCGCGCAGGCGGCGTGTCACCTCCAACCCGTCGATGCCGGGCATGCGCCAGTCCACCAGCAACAGGTCGACCGGCGCCAGCGCCAGCACGCGCAACGCCTGCGCGCCACCGGCCGCCTGCTCGACGACGAAACCGAGCGGCGCCAGCATGCTGACCAGTAGCTGGCGGCCGTCCGCGTTGTCGTCCACCACCAGGATACGCTTGCCGCGCTGCTGCGGCGCCAGCCCCCGTACGGCCGGCGACGGCGGCGCGGCCAGCCGGCGGGCCGGCGCGGCCTCGGCCCGGATGGTGAAACTGAACACGGCGCCGTGGCCGGGCGTGGAGGCGACGGCCAGCGTGCCGCCCATCAGCCGCACGAATTCGCGCGAGATGGCCAGCCCCAGCCCCGTGCCCTCCTTGTCGGCACCATCGTCGGCCTGGTAGAACGGTTCGAAGATGCGGGCCTGGTCGGCGCTGGCGATGCCGATGCCGGTGTCGCGCACGGCGAACGCCAGCAGATGGCCGCTGTCGCCGGCGTCGCTGCACCGCAATTCCAGCACCACGGCGCCCCCTTCGGCGAACTTGACGGCGTTCGACATCAGGTTGAGCAGCACCTGGCGCAGCCGGGCGCCGTCGAGCCGCACGGCCGGCGGCGCGCCGTCGCAGCGCAGCGTGAGGGCCACGTCGGTCTCGCTGGCGCGCGCCCGCACCATGTCGAGCACTTCGCGCGCCAGCTCGGCCACGTCCACGACCTGCTGCTGCAGCACCACGCGCCCCGCTTCGATCTTCGACAGTTCGAGGATGTCGTTGATCAGCCGCAGCAGCTGCTGGCCGGCGCGGTGGATGATGGCCAGATTGCGCTTCTCGTCGGGCGACATGGTGGCCGACTCGCCCATCAGGCGCGAGAAGCCGATCACGGCGTTGAGCGGGGTGCGCAACTCGTGGCTCATGGTGGCCAGGAACACGCTCTTGGCGCGGTTGGCGGCCGTGGCCTCGCGGGCCGCCGCCTGCAGCGCCGCCGTACGCTCGGCCACCAGCTCCTCCAGGTGGTTGCGGTGGCGCAGCAGCTCCTGTTCGGCCAGCCGGGCCACCGTCACGTCGTAGTTCACGCCCACCATGCGCAGCGCGCGACCGTGCGCGTCGCGGAAGGTCAGCGACTCGGCGCGCATGTGTCGGATGCTGCCGTCGGGCCAGCGGATGCGGAATTCCGCCGCGTATTCGCGCTCGCCGCGCAGCGCGGCCGCCACCTCGGCGGCGGCCGCCGGCAAGTCCTCCGGCAGCACGACCGCGCTCCAGGCCTCGTAGGCGCCGCGGAAGCGCTCGCGCGGCACGTGGAAGTGCTCGAACATCTTGTCGTCCCACACCAGCTCGTCGCGCACCACGTCCCAGTCCCAGATCCCGACGTCGGCCGCGCGGGTGGCGATCTGCAGCCGCTCCTTGCCCTGCTGCAGGTCGCGGTAGCGCCTGTCGAGCAGCGCCACCATGTTGCGCACCGACGCGCTCACGGCCCGCAGCTCGCCGTAGAAGCGCACGCCCTGGCGCATCTCGCCCGGCCCGCCCGCCTCGACCGAGGCCGCGTACTGGCGCACGGCCTTGAGCGGTTTGAGCATCAGATGCCACAACAGCAGGTAGACGCTGGCCACCAGCGCCGCGTCCAGCACCACGATGATGCCGACGATGGCCCAGCGGCGCTGGCGCAATTGGGCCAGCAGCGGCGCCGGGGTGGCATACACGGCCACCTCGCCCACCCGCTGCCCCTCCACCACGATGGGGCGCGCGGCCCGCAGCAGGCCATCGGTCGCCGGCGCGGGGCCGCCGCCGCGCAGCGCGCCGTTCGCGTCGCGCTGCACCACGTAATCGAGCCCGCGAGGCTCGGCCCGCACCACGCAGGCCTGCAGGTTGCGGTTGCTGAGCGCGCTGAACAACAGCACCTCGATCTGGCTCGGATCGAAATTCCACACCGGCAGCGCCACCGCCACGGCCAGCTGGTCGGCGCTGGCGGCCAGCGTCTGATGCAGCTCGTCCCAGCGCCGTTCGCGCTCGATGTCGTAGTACAGCACGGCGAACGCCAGCAGCACCAGCGTGACCACGGCCGTCAGCGCGGCGCTCACGATCAGCGCGATCGACGGTTCCGGCGCCGGCCGCCCCGGCAGGGCGCGCCACAGGCGCGCCGGCGACACGGCCAGCGCCGCCAGCGCGGCCCGTAGCCGCGCGCGCGCGACGCCCATCAGCCGTGTCATGGCATGCTCCCCTGCCCGCTCATCCCTCGAGCACCCCCAGCCGCATGCCGATGGCGACCAGGTCGGCCAGGGAATCGGCGCCCAGCTTCTCCATCACGGCCTGGCGCTGCGCCTTGACCGTGCGTTCGCTGTTGCCCAGCGCGTAGGCGATCTGCTTGTTCATCAAGCCGCGGATCACCAGGGCGAACACCTGCTGCTCGCGCGCCGTCAGGCTGGCGTGGCGCTGGCGCAGGTCCGCCAGCCCCGCTTGCGCCGCGGCCGCCGCCGTCCAGCGCCGCAACGCCCGCTCGACCGCGTCCAGCAACGCCTCGCGCGCGATCGGCTTGAGCAAATAGTCCTCGGCGCCGGACTTGATGGCGCGCACGCTGGTGGCGATGTCGGCGCAGCCGGTCAGGAACACGATGGGCAGGATGCTGCCGCGCGCCGCCAGGTGGTCCTGCAATTGCAGCCCCGTCAAGCCCGGCATCTGCACGTCGAGCAGGATGCAGCCCGCGCCGTCGCCGGGTGGCGCGTCCAGGAAGGCGCTGGCCGAGGCATGGGCCAGCGCCCGGTAGCCGGCCGCGCGCAGCAGCCGCCCCAGCGCCGTGCGCAACGACGCGTCGTCGTCGACGATGTGGATCACGGGCGGCGCCGTCATGGCCGGCCGGCCTGTTCCAGCGGCAGGTGGAAGCCCACCACGGCGCCGCCGCCGGCGCAATTGCCGGCCCGGATCCGGCCGCCGTGCGCGCGCACGATGGCCGCCGCGATCGACAGCCCCAGCCCCATGCCGGCCGGCTTGGTGGTGAAGAACGACTCGAACACGCGCTCGGGGTCGCACGCGAAGCCGGCGCCATGGTCGCGCACGTCGACCCGGGCGGCGCCACCGTCGGCGCCGGCGGCGATGACGATGCGGCGCTGGTCCGGCGGCAGCGCGCCCACGGCGTCCATGGCGTTGAGCAGCAGGTTGACCATCACCTGCTGCAACTGGACGCGGTCGCCCGCCACCGGCAGCGCCGGCGCGGCCAGGTCCAGCGTCAGCGCGCACCGGCGCATCCTGGCCTCGCTGGCCAGCAGCATGGCCGCCACCCGCACCACGTCGTTCAGGTCGACGCTGGCCGTGACGGGCTCGGACTTCCTGAGCAAGTCGCGCATGCGCAGGATCAGCTCACTGGCGCGCAGGTCGTCGCGCCGGATGTCGGCCACGATCTCGCCCACCTCGGCCAGCGGCGGGCGCTCCATCTCGAGCAACAGCCCGGCCGCCTCGGCGTTGCTGAGGATGGCCGCCAGCGGCTGATTCAACTCGTGCACCAGCGCCGCGCAATAGACGGAAGCGCTGGCGTTGCGGTTCATGTGGGCGATCTCGGACAGGCGCAGCCGCGATTCGCGTTCGGCCAGATCGCGCAGCTGGCGCTCGTTGAGCAGCGACAGCCTGGCCTGTGCCAGCGCCTCGGCCTTGGCCTCGACCAGCTGCTCCAGGTGCTCGTTCTGGTACGCCAGGCGCCGGCGCAGGCGCGCGATCTCCAGGTGCGCCTGCACGCGCGCGTGCACTTCCTCGAACTGGTAGGGCTTGGAGATGAAATCGACGCCGCCCACGGCGAAGCCGCGCAGCTTGTCGTCCGTGTCGGTGCAGGCGGACAGGAAGATGACGGGCACGTCGCGCAGCGTCGCGTCGTCCTTCAGCTGGCGGCAGACTTCGTAGCCGTCCATGCCCGGCATGCGGATGTCGAGCAGGACCAGCTCGGGCGGCTGGCCGCGCGCCGACCACAGGGCCAGCGGGCCGTCCGGCGCCGGCCGCACGCGGTAGCCGGCCTCGCTCAGCAGGCCGGTCAGCAGTTGCAGCGATGCGGGCGTGTCCTCCACCACCAGGATGTCCCCCCTGGCGTGCCGCTCCTGAACAAGTTGGGCCTGCGCCCCCGGATTCGTCATACCGCGCCACTCGCTTCGCCTGTCACCATTCCCGCATGATAGCCGCAATGGGCGGCGGTGGCGGGAAAAATGCGCGGACGGCGCCCGCGGACGGCTAGCGGACCAGCGACGGTGGCTGCGGGCGGACGGCCGGCGCCGCGCGGGACGCGTCGAGAGAACGGGCCAGGCGCGGCGCGAGCTCGTGCGCCGGCTGCGCGCGCCCGAACAGCCAGCCCTGCACCTGCGGGCAGCCGATGCCGCGCAGCATGGCCGCCTCGTCCTCCGTCTCCACGCCCTCCATCACCACCGTCATGTCGAGCGCGTCGGCCATGGCCAGGATGGCGCGCAGCACGGCCACGTCGCGCCCGTTGTGGCCGGTGCCGGCCAGCAGCGAGCGGTCCACCTTGAGCGTGTCGAACGGCAGCGACTTGAGGTAGACGAAGGACGAGTAGCCGACCCCGAAGTCGTCGATGGCCAGCGAAATGCCGCGCGCGGCCAGCGCCTGCAGCACGCCTTCGCACTGCTCGCAGCCGTCGATGGCCTGGCTTTCGATCAGTTCCAGTTGCAGGCACTCGGCCGGGAAGCCGGTGTCGGCCAGGATCGCGTCCACGTCGTGCAGGAAGCCCTCCCAGCGCAGCTGGCGCAGCGACAGGTTGACGGCCATGGTGCCGAACACATGGCCGGCGTCGAGCCAGGAGCGCCCCTGGCGGCACGCCTCGCGCAGCACGGCCTGGCCGAGCGGGATGATGAGGGCCGTCTCCTCGGCGATGGGGATGAAGCGCCCCGGCGCCAGCAGGCCCAGTTGCGGATGCTGCCAGCGCACCAGCGCCTCCAGCCCCACCACGGCGCCGTCGGCCAGGTCCACCTTGGGCTGGTAGTGCAGCACCAGTTCATCGCGCTCGAGCGCCTGGCGCAGGTCGTTCTCGATCTGCAGCTGCTCGTTGGTGTCGGTGTTCATCTGGCCGATGAAGAACTGGAAGTTGTTCTTGCCGGCGCCCTTGGCCTCGTACATGGCGCGGTCGGCGTGCAGCACCAGCGTCTGCGCGTCCTCGCCGTCGTCCGGATACATGCTCACGCCGATGCTGGGCGTGACGTAGATCTCCTCGCCGCCGATGTGGAACGGCGCGCCGATGGCGTCCAGCAGCTTCTGCGCGATGTGGGCCACGTGGCGGGCGTCGCCCACGTCCTCCAGCAGCAGGGTGAATTCGTCGCCGCCCAGGCGCGCCACGGTGTCCGTCTCGCGCACGCAGGCGCGCAGGCGCTCGCCGACGATCTTGAGCAGCTCGTCGCCCACGCCGTGCCCGAGGCTGTCGTTGACGAGTTTGAAGCGGTCGAGGTCCAGGAACAGCACGGCGATGCGGTGCTGGGTGCGCTGGGTGCAGCGCAGCGCGTGCTCGAGGCGCTCGCCGAACAGCGAGCGGTTGGGCAGTCCCGTCAGGGCGTCGTGGGTGGCCAGGTAGTTCAGCCGCTCCTCGGCCATGCGGCGCTGGGTGATGTCGGCGAAGATGGCCGCGTAATGGGTGCACACGCCGGCGTCGTCGCAGATGCTGGAGATGGTCAGGTGCTCCAGATACAGCTCGCCGTCGCGCCGGCGGTTCCAGATCTCGCCCTGCCAGCAGCCGGTCTCCCTGAGCTGGGCCCACATCTTCTGGTAGAACTCGGGCGTCTGGCGCTTGGAGCTGAGCATGCTGGCGTTGCGGCCGATGGCCTCCTCGGCGCTGTAGCCGGTCAGCGTCTCGAAGGCCGGGTTGACGCGCTCGATGGTGCCGTCCGCGCGCGTCACCATCACCCCCTCCAGCGTGGACTCGAACACGCGGTCGGCCAGCCGCAGGTGGTAGCGCGACTCCCACAGCGCCTGGTCGCGCTCGCGCAGGGCCGCGCCCAGCTCGGACACGTACTCGTCCTCGATGCTGGTGAGGATGTCGTTGAAGCTGAGCAGGCCCACCAGGCGCTCGTCGTCGTCCAGCACGCCCAGGTGGCGGATCTTGTTCTGGGCCAGCGTCTTGCGGGCCAGGTACAGGCTCTGGCTGGCCTGCACGCTACGCAAGGGGCGGCTGGCGTGGCGGCCCACCGTGCCCTGCGCCGCGCCGCCGTTGGCGATCAGGCGCACGATGTCGCGCTGGGTGAAGATGCCGTGGCCGCCGTCGGCGTACGAGACGATGGCGGCGTCGCGGCCGCAGCGGCGCATCTCGGCCACCGCCTCGTCGAGCGCCATCTCCTCGGCCAGCACCAGCGGGGTGTGGCAGGGAATCGAACTCACGGCCCGCATGCGCAGGAAGAATTCCGCCCCCTGGTTGAGCACCACGTCGCTTTGCGACAGCATGCCCAGGCGCTGGCCCCGCTCGTCCACCACCAGCAGGTGGCGGATGCCGTTGCGCTTGAACTGCACGGCCGCCTCGCCCACCAGCAGCTCGCCCTGGATGGTCTGCACCGGCCCGTTCATGGCCGACGACACCGGCAGCGTGGCCAGCGACGGGTTGGACAGGTCGAAGTGCAGCACGTCGCTCTCGGTGAAGATGCCCACGGCCGCTTCGCCGTCGAGCACGAGGATGGAGCTGCAGCGGCGCGTCGCCATCAGCCTGGCCACCTCAAGCAGCGGCGTATCGGGCCCGCACGTGAGCAAGTCGCGCGTGACGAGCCGCTTGATGGGGAATTCGCAACTTAGAAGCATGGCCTTGCGCCTTGTGGGCGCCCAGAAAGTTTCCCGCGAGTATGGTCGATGCCGGAGGAAAATTCTATGCGTCAGATCAAATCTGTAGCCGTGCAGCAACACGCGGCGCCGGCGCCGGCGGCCTGGCCCTGCCACGGCCAGCGCCGATCAAAAGCAATGAATGTAACGAATTTAAATTGAATTCCTCAAATTCGACATTTACGCCACAAATTCGCTATAATTGGTGCAAGGCAATTGATTTTAACGTAATGCAACACGGCGCGCCGACGGACGGGATCCCGGCGCGCGCAGACAAGGAACCCCCATGGCAAGCGCGCTTCAATTTCTCGTCGTCGACGACTTTCAAACCATGCGCCGCATCCTGGCCACCCTGCTGCGGGAAATGGGCTACACCAAGGTGCTGGAGGCGGAGAACGGCAAGAAGGCGCTGCGGTGCCTGGAGGCGGAGCTGGAAGGCGCCTCGCCCGTCGATGTCGTCATCGCCGACTGGAACATGCCGGAGATGGACGGCCTGGAGCTGCTGCAGGCGATACGCCGCGACGCGCGCCTGGCCGGCCTGCCGGTGCTGATGGTCACCGCCGAGGCGAAACGGGAAAACATCATCTCCGCTGCCCAGGCGGGCGCGGACGGCTACATCGTCAAGCCGTTCAACGCGACGACCCTGCAGCAGAAACTGCACACCATCCTGCAACGAAAAGGAGTACCAGCATGAACGCCATCCTCCCCGCGCACCGGCCGCAGCCCCTCCCGCACCAGCCGGGCGCGCCCGACACCAGCGCCGTCTACGAGCGGCTGGGCGTGATCGTGCGCGAACTGCACGACACCCTGCGCGAACTGGGCGCGGGCGGCGTGCTCGCGGACGCGGCCAGCCAGTTCCCGTGCGCGCGCGGACGCCTGCTGCACATCGCCGACCTGACCGAGAACGCGGCCAACGTGGTGCTCAGCAAGGTGGAGCAGCACGGCCCGGCCCAGGAACAGCTGGCGCGCGATGCCCAGTCCCTGCTGGCGGAGCTGGAGGCGGGCGCCGTGCCGGCCGACCGCGTCGCGTCGTTCCTGGCCAACGTGGCCAGCGGCTGCGGCAGCACGCGCGCGGCCCTGTCGGACATCATGATGGCCCAGGACTTCCAGGACCTGACCGGGCAGCTGATCAAGAAGGTGGTGGTGCTCATGGAGAGCACCGAGGACAACCTGCTCAAGCTGCTGATCGACGCCGCCCCGCCCGGCGCCATGGTCGCCCAGGCGCGCGACGAGCTGACGGCCGGCCCCGGCGCCCATGGCGGCGTCGCGCTCGACCAGACCAGCGTGGACGACCTGCTGGGGGAGCTGGGCTTCTGAGCTTCTGAGCTGTTGCGCCGGCGCTAGAGCAATGCCTCTAAGCCGGCCCGCGTCCCGCCCGGCGCCGCGCGGATCGCATACAATCGCCTTCCTATCACATGCATTCTTGGCAAGATGCGCCCTTGCTGGTCTGCGACACAAGGGGACGAGATACGATGTCAGGCATCACACCGAATCAGGCGGCGGCCGGCTTCCAGCCCGGCGTTCCGTTGCATCTGCAAGTCCAACGGGCGCTGGGCCTGCACCAGCAAGGCCAGCTCGCCGCCGCCGAGAGCCTGTACACGGCCATCCTCGCCCGCCATGCGAAACAGGCCGAATGCCTGCACTACCTGGGCGTGATCCGCTACCAGCAGGGCCGGCACCAGGAGGCGGTGGAGCTGATCAAAAAGGCCATCAACCAGGACAAGAACAATCCCGAGGCCCATTCCAACCTGGGCCTGGCCCTGCATGGCAATGGCCGCCACCAGCTGGCGCTCGACAGCTACGCGCGGGCGCTGGCCCTCAATCCGCGCCACCCGGACGCCCTCAACAACCGGGGCAATGTGCACCGCGACCAGCACCGCCTGGAGCAGGCCCTGGCCGATTACGACAGCGCGCTGGCCCTGCGGCCGCGCTTCGCGCTGGCCCAGGCGGCCCGCGCCGACGTGCTCAATCGCCTGGGGCGCGCGCACGACGCGCTGGAGGCCATCGACCGCGCGCTGGCGCTGCAGGCGACGCCGGAGCTGCACAACGCGCGCGGCACCATCCTGCAGACCTTGCAGCGCCGCGACGACGCCCTGCTGTGCTTCGAGGCGGCGCTGGGCTGCGACCCGGCCCACCTGGCGGCCTGGAACCACAAGGCCGGCGCGCTGTACCTGATGGGCCGGCGCGACGACGCGCTGGCGGCGCTGGAGCAAGCGGCCGCGCTGGCGCCGCAGGCGGCCGACATCCGCCTGAAGCAGGCCGTCGTCAAGCTGCACATCATCCGTCCGGCCGGACATGATCTGGACGCCGAGCGCGCCGCCTTCGCGCACGACCTCGACGCGTTCGACGCCTGGCTGGGGCAGCGGCAGGTGGCCCAGCCGCTGGCCGTGGTGGGCGGCTGCCACCCGTTCTACCTCAGCTACCACGAGCGCAACAACCGCGCGCTGCTGGCCCGGTACGGCGCCATGTGCGCGCGCCTGATGGGCCAGTGGGCCGCCCAGCGCGGCCTGCCCGCCATCGTCCCGGCGCCGGCCCCTGCCCCCGCACCCGCCGCCCCTGCCGCCGCCCCCGCCCGCAAGGCCGGCGCGCCGATCCGCGTGGGCGTGGTGTCGGCCCACGTCGTCGAGCATCCGGTGTGGCGCGCCATCGTGCGCGGCTGGTTCAGTGAGCTGGACCGGGAACGCTTCGAACTGCATGTGTTCTACCTCGGCGCCAAGGACGATGGCGAGACGGCCTACGCGCGCGGCCGTGCCGCCGCCATGCACGAGGGGACGCGTTCGGAAGCGGAATGGGCGCGCCTGATCGCCGGCTCCCACCTCGACGTGCTGATCTACCCGGAGCTGGGCATGGACGCGATGGCGCCCCGGCTGGCCGCGCTGCGGCTGGCCCCGCGCCAGCTCGCCACCTGGGGCCACCCCGAGACCACCGGCCTGCCCACCATCGACGGCTACCTGTCGGCCGCCGGCCTGGAGGCGGACGACGCGCAGGACCACTATTGCGAACAACTGGTGCGCCTGCCCAATCTGGGCTGCCACTACGAACCGCCGCCGGTGGCGACGGAGCACGTGGAGCTGGCGGCGCTGGGCCTGCGCCCGGGCGTGCCGCTGTTCGTCTGCCCCGGCTCGCCGTTCAAGTACGGCCCTGAACACGACCACGTGCTGGTGGACATCGCGCGGCGCTGCGGCCCCTGCCAGTTCCTGTTCTTCTCCAATCCCCAGGCCAGCCACCTGACCGACCTGCTGCGCGCGCGCGTGGCGCAAGCGTTCGCGCACACGGGGCTGGCGCCGGACGAGCACCTGGTGAGCATCCCGTGGCAGCCGCCGGCCCGCTTCTACAGCATCCTGCGCCAGGCCGACGTGTTCCTCGACACGATAGGCTTCTCGGGGTTCAACACGGCCATGCAGGCCGTGGACTGCGCGCTGCCGATCGTGACGGTGGAAGGCCGCTTCATGCGCGGCCGCTTCGGCAGCGCCATCCTGCGCCGCATGGGCCTCGACCATCTGGTGCAGCCGGACAGCGCCGGTTACGTCGACCTCGCGTGCCGGCTGGCCGCCGACGCGGCCCTGCGCGACAGCGTGCGCGCCGCCATCGTATCGCGGCGCGACGTGCTGTACCGCGATACGGCGCCGATCCGGGAACTGGAACGCCACCTCGCACAGCCATCGGCGGCGTGACCACGCTGCCGCGCGGCTAGTCGGTCTGGATGTCGGCGTTGGCGTTGTTGTGCACGAAGCCGGCGTCGTTGAGGGCGAACGCGGCGCGCGGCAAGGCGGCCGTGCTGGCGGCGGTGACGCGCCACACGGTCTTGCCGCCGCCATCGGCGATCACCAGCGGCAGGCGCAACTGGCCGCTCCAGCACACCTTGCTGACCGCGCCGGCGCGCTCCAGCGCATACCAGCGGCACGGCCCCAGCGGCGCCTCGCCGGCCGGCGCCTGCTGCAACGCCGTCAGGCGGTAGGGTCCCGCCGGCCGCGTGAGCGCGTGCGCCATGCTGAACCAGTCGGTGAAATGGCCGATGCGGTACAGATTGGTGCGTTCGATGTCGGTGCGGATCTGGCGCGGCAGGTCCAGCACCACCATCTGCCACTCGGTCTGGCCGGCCGGCTTGAAGATGTGCGTCTCCAGCTTGTCGTCGGTGCGGCGTTTCAGGCGCTGCGCGCCGTCGCGCCATACTTCGACCGTGTGGGTTCGGCCGTCGGCGAGGTAGGTGGCGCTGTAATGGAGCTGGCGCGCCTCGCCCTCGCTGCTGAAGGTCTTGTCGAAATCCAGGTCGGCGGCCTGGCTACCGGCCGCCGCCATGATCCCGGCCAGGAAGAAAGCCCGGGTGTCGATCATCTTAGTTCCGCACTGGTTGCGCGTAGTCGAAGTAACGGTAGGTCTTGCCGTCGACCGTCAAGTCCTTGACCATCAGGTTGACCGAATAGCTGCCGTTGCTGAGCGCCGTGTCGACGGTGGCACCGGTCAGGTCGGTCGGCACCTTGAACGTCAGGCCGGTGGCCGGGGCGCTCGGGTTGACGACGGCCGACTTGACGCTGGCGCTGGCCGAGCTGGCCGGCTTCACCAGCGCTTCGTTCAGCACGCGGCCATCGGCCTGCGGCATGGACTGGCCCAGCAGGTAGGCCACGGTCGGCGCCACGTCCACGTTGCCGGTCGGGTTGCTGATCACGGTGTTCGTCTTGAACGCGGGGCCGGCGGCGATCAGCGTGTTGTGCACGTCGATCGGGCTGAAGCTGCCGTGCATGCCGCGGTTGGCGCCCGTGCTTTCGAACTCGATGCCGGGCACGCCGTTGACCAGCTGCTGCGCGTCCCAGTTGAAGCTGACGACGATGTCGGGCTGGCCCTTGCCGGAACGGGTGGCGTTCTCCAGGTTGATCATCGACATGGGCAGCGTGCCGGCGATGGCGCCGTAGCGGCTGTCGACGAAGATCGCGCCGTATTCCTCGCGCGATTGCAGGAAGCGCACGGCGGCGGCGACGGTGGCCGCGTCATGGTCGGGGATGTACAGGTAGTCGGAACCGCCGTTGGCGGCCACCACGATGCCCTTGGCCGGCATGGTGGCGGGCACCTTGAAGCTGGCCACCGGGGTGGGCAGCGTGGCGCTGATGGCCTGGTACTTGGCGTTGGCGGTGCCGCACAGGGCGCCCGTGGTGTCCACGCCCACCGGCTGCACGTTGCTGCCGTCGGCCTTGATGCCGTACATGGCCGAGGTGCTGCAACCGTTGCCGTCGAACGCGCGGAAGCCGGCGTAGGTCAGCAGGTCGGCCGTGCGCACGTCGCCCGACACGGAGTAGCCGTTGATGGCGTCGCGGTTGCCCAGCACGGCGTTGGTCACGCCGTTGGCGACCGAGGTGCTGGCCGTGATGGCGCGCAGCGGGTACAGGCTGGTGGGGCCGGACACGTTGCTGTGCGCATGGTCGGACACCACGATGATGTTGGTGTTGGCGTCCATCTTGTTGGCCTTCAGCGCGGCCTGCAGCTCGCCCAGGCGCGCATCCTGCGACGCCAGCGCCTTGCGGTAGTTGGCCGAACCGGGACCGTAGGCGTGCTCCGTGTTGTCCGGCGTGCGGAACCAGATCAGCGACAGGTCCGGCAGCTTCTTGGGCAGGATGAAGTCGGTGTAGACCTTCATCATGTACTTGTTGGCCGCGTCCTCCGGATTGCCTTGCGTGGCATCGGTGACGTCCTTCGCCAGCAGGCCGTTGGGCAAGGCGAAGCTGAGCGCGCTGGCGCGCGCCGTCGGGTCGCCGTTGGTGGCGGCCAGCGTGACGGCGCCCGCCGTATAGGCGTAGGGCGTGTTCTTGGGCAGCGCGAAATTGGCGGCCTGCAGGTCGGTCACGAGCGACGCCGGCAGCACCGTGTTCTCATCGAGGAAGATGCCGCCGCGGCCCAGGTCCTGGATGAAGGCGGCGCCGGATTTGCCGATGGTGGCCGTCTTCAGGCCGGCGTCCTGCGCCGTCTTGAACAGCGATTTGACCAGCAGCAGCTGGCCGCCGTAGTAATCGTTCAGGGTGCTCAGCACCGCGTAGTCCTCGGTGAAGACGGGCGCGTTGTAGTCCTGGCTGCCGCCGCCGGCGCTCTTGCCGACGGGGATGGGTTGGGCCGCGCCGGCCTGCGGCGGGGTCCAGAACGTGTTGCCGTAGAAGCCGCTCGTTTTCGGGAACGAGCCGGTGGCGAACGACGAACCGTTCATCATGGTGAAGGTCGGATAGGTCGAATGGTTGTCGACGAAATGCACGCCGGCCTGGCGCAGCGCGTACAGGTTGGGCGTATCGACGGGGTTGACGGCGTCGGGACGCAGACCATCCCATACCATGATGATGGTGCGCTGGGCAGGTGCCGTGACGACTTCGGGGGCGGTGGCGGTGGAGCTCGAACCACCGCAGGCGGTCACGGTCGCCAGCGTGGCGGCCATGCTCAGGAAAAGCAGGGAAGAACGCATATTTTTCTCTTCAGGTCATTGTTGGGCCGCACGGGCGGGCCGCGCCACTATAGTGACCAAAAATGACATTGTGATGACCTGACAAGAAAGCCGGACAGCCCGGCGGGGCGGGAAGGCAGGGATGACGGCGGTGGCGCGCCGGACAACGCCCGGCGCGCCACGTGCGGGCAAGCGCTATTTGTAGATGCCGCAGCCGATGATCACGTCATCGACCCGTTCCACGTAGGTGCGTTTGGCGTCGAGTTTGCCGGTGCTGGGATTGGGCCACTTGTAATCGACCCAGCCCTTGCCGGCCTTGCCCATGCCGATGGCGAGGATGTCCTTGATCATGTAGCGGCCGTCGGCGTCGCGCATTTCCGACACGTTCTTGCCCACCAGTTTGGGATTGGCGCCATTGGCCGTCTCGATGCCGTCGCCATTGGCCGAGAAGCTGAAGATGTACAGGTCGCGGTCGATGAACTGGCCCTTGGGATTGTTGAACTCCGCGTAGGCCTTCTCCTTGCCGTTCTTCCTCAGGTACTCGGCCGCCTTCCTGACCATGGCCACCGCCTCGTCGGCCGTGCCCTTCTCGGCCGCGCCGGCCGTCAACGACAGCAACACCATGGCCATGCCGGCCAGCGCGACGATGAAGTTCCTGTAACACTTACCCATGATGCGTCTCCCCTTTTTTGATGTGATCAATGCGGCGTCCGGGCTCAGAACACGTGCCGCAGTCCCAGGTTGACGGCGCGGTCGCCCGTGCCGCCCTCGATCGCGCTGCCGACCGTGTAGCCGGCGCCGTTCTTGTTGCGGATGCGCGCATAAGCAGTATAGACATCGGTGCGTTTGGAAAGATAGTAGCGGTAGCCGATCGCGAACTGTTCGGCATCCTGGTTGAATGCCGTCTTGTCATTCTTGCGGATGTAGGAAGCCATCCAGGTCTGCACGCCCACGGGCACCGTCACGCCCAGCAGCAGGTCGGCGCTGTCGGTGGACGCGGTGGGCGCCACCGCGTAGCCGAACGGGTTGGTGGCGTTGCGCAGGGGCGCGCTGTTGCCGCCCTTGTCCGTGCCATAGGCCAGGTGCGCCTTGGCCGGGCCGAAATCGTAGGTGGCCGTCAGCACCGTGTTGCGCGCGCTGCTGTTGTTTTTCACGGCCGCCGTATCGTTGTTGCGGTTGTGGTACGCCAGCTTGACGGCCAGCGGGCCGCCGGCGTAACCAAGCGCGCCGCCGAACTGGCGGCCGGCCGCGTTGTCGCCGGCCACCTCGCCCGCGCCGTACACCAACTCCGCGCTCACGCCATGCAGTACGGGGCTCGCGTATTTGATCGCGTTGTCCATGCGGCTGGCGCTGTTGCCGGTGGCGGCCATCAGGTTCTTGGTGTCGCCCGCCAGGCCGGAACCGAAGGGATCGACGGCGGCCACCGCCAGGTACTGCGGCGTGTACTGGCGACCCAGCGTGACGGTGCCGGCCCGGCTTCGCAGGCCCACGTAGGCCTGGCGGCCGAACAGCAAACCGCCCTGCCCCATGGCGCCGGTGTCGGCCTGGAAGCCGTTCTCCAGCAGGAAGATGGCGGCCATGCCATCGCCCAGGTCCTCGCTGCCCTTGAAGCCGAGCCGCGAGCCCGACGCGACCCCGCTGGTCAGTTTGGTGCTGGCGCCGGCGGCGGCGCCGCTCTCGCGCACCAGCCCCATGTCCACGATGCCATACACGGTCACGGCCGATTGGGCCGCAGCCATCCCTGCCGATGCGCCCAGTGCGAGCGCAAGCATAGTTTTCTTCATTTTGTTGGTGTCCCCAGTGTGATACGGGCTCGGTGGAATAACCGGCGGCGCCGCGAGCCCTGACCGCGCCGCCGGCGGATTACTGTCGGCGTTACGCGCCGTAGCCGCCGCCGCCCGGCGTCTCGATGGCGAACACGTCGCCGGCCCGCATCTCGGCCGTGTGGGTGGCGCCGAAGTGTTCGACGCTGCCGTCGCTGCGTTCGACCCAGTTGCGCCCCAGCGCGCCGGCCGCCGCGCCATCGAGGCCGAACGGGGCCACGCGGCGGTGGCCGGCCAGGATGTTGGCCGTCATGCCCTCCAGGAAGCGGATGCGGCGCAGCGCCCCGTCGCCGCCCGCGTGCCGGCCCGCGCCGCCGCTGCCGCGCCGGATCGCATGCGTCTCCACCAGCACGGGGAAGCGCCATTCGAGCACTTCCGGATCGGTCATGCGCGAGTTGGTCATGTGGGTCTGCACGGCCGCCGTGCCGTTGAAGCCGGGGCCGGCGCCGGAGCCGCCGGCGATGGTCTCGTAGTACTGGTGCTCGGCGTTCCCGAACGTGAAGTTGTTCATCGTGCCCTGCGAGGCCGACAGCACGCCCAGCGCGCCATACAGCGCATCCGTCACGTACTGCGACACCTCCACGTTGCCGGCCACCACGGCCGCCGGATACACGGGGTTGAGCATCGAGCCTTGCGGGATGATCAGGTTGAGCGGCTTGAGCACGCCCTCGTTCATCGGGATGTCGCTGTCGAGCAGCGTGCGGAACACGTACAGCACGGCCGCCTTGCACACCGACAGCGGCGCGTTGAAGTTGCTCGGGCGCTGCGCGCTGGTGCCGGTGAAGTCCACCGTGGCGCTGCGGCTGGCGTGGTCGATGGTGAGGCTGACCTTGAGCAGCGCGCCGTCGTCCATCTCGTATTCGAAGCTGGCGTCGCGCAGGCCGCTGATGGCGTCGCGCACCGCCGCCTCGGCGTTGTCCTGCACGTGCTGCATGTAGGCCAGCACCACATCCTCGCCATAGGTGGCCACGGCCTTGAGCAGCTCGTTGGCGCCGGTCTCGCAGGCGCCCAGCTGGGCGATCAGGTCGGCGATGTTCTGGTCGATGTTGCGGCTCGGCCAGGGGCCGGCGCCGAACAGTTCGCGCACCAAGGGCTCAAGGAACACGCCCTGGTCCACGATCTTGATGTTATCGAGCAGCACGCCCTCCTCCAGGATGGTGGTGCTGTTGGGCGGCATGGAGCCGGGCGTGATGCCGCCCACGTCGCCGTGGTGGCCGCGCGCAGCCACGTAGAACAGCGGCTGCGGCCGCGACGTGAACGGCGGCGCGTGGTGCTCGGTGCTGAACACGGGCGTCACCACCGTGATGTCGGGCAGGTGGGTGCCGCCGTTGTAGGGCACGTTGAGCACGTAGGCGTCGCCGGGCATCATGGTGTCGCCATGTTCGCGGATCACGCACTGCACGCTGTCGCTCATCGAGCCCAGGTGCACCGGGATGTGGGGCGCGTTGGCGATCAGATTGCCGTGGCGGTCGAACACCGCGCACGAGAAGTCCAGCCGCTCCTTCATGTTGACCGAATAGGCCGTGTTCTCCAGCGTGGTGCCCATCTGGCGGGCGATCGCCATGAACAGGTTGTTGAAGATCTCCAGGTGGATCGGGTGCACGGCCGTCGTCATCTTGTGCATGCTGCCGGCGGCCACGGTGCGCTCCAGCAGCAGCGTGTGGTCGGGCAGCACCTTGGCGCTCCAGCCGGCATCGACCACGGTGGTGGCGATCTCCTCGCGGATGATGGCCGGGCCGGCGATGCGGCTGCCCACCGGCAGCGCGGCGCGCACGTGCAGCGCGATGGGCACGGTGTCGCCATCGACGTAGCTGAGCACCTCGCCGGGCGCCCCGGCCTGTTCGCCGGCCGGCACTTCGATCACGAAGTCGGCGCCCTTGCCCTCGCCGATGGCTTCGGCCGAGATCGACTCGATCACCAGCGGCTGGCCCTCCATCACGAAGCCGAAGCGGCCACGGTACTGGATGGCGAACGCCTCGGCCATCTCGACCAGCGAGCCGACGGGCACCACGAAGGCCGAGTCGCTGTCCTGGTATTTGACGCGCGCGCACAGCTCCACCTTGATGTCGGCCGGCGCCACCTGCTGCGCCAGCAGTTCCGCCTCAGCGTCCCTCGCCAGCGCGCCGAAGCGCGGCTGCAGCGCCGCCAGCGTGGCGTCGGACAGCACCTGCTCGACGGCCGCCTCGCGCATGGCGCGGATGTCGGCCAGTCCCATGCCGAAGGCCGACAGCACACCGGCGAATGGATGGATCACGATCTGCGTCATGCCCAGCACGTCGGCCACGCGGCAGGCATGCTGGCCGCCGGCGCCGCCGAAGCAGCACATGGCGTAGCGGCTCACGTCGTAGCCGCGCTCGACGGAGATCGACTTGATGGCCTGCGCCATGTTGTCGACCGCCACCGCCAGGAAGCCATCGGCCACGGCCGACGGCGACAGGCTGGTGCCCGTCTCGCGTTCGATCTGCGCGGCCAGCGCGGTGAAGCGGCGCACCACCTCGTCGCGGTCCAGCGGCTGGTCGCCGTTGGGGCCGAACACGTGCGGGAAGTGCTCGGGCTGGATACGGCCCAGCATCACGTTGCAGTCGGTGACCGTCAGCGGGCCGCCCTTGCGGTAGCTGGCCGGGCCGGGATTGGCGCCGGCCGATTCCGGCCCCACCTTGAAGCGGCCATGCTCGAAGCTGCAGATGGAGCCGCCGCCCGCCGCCACCGTGTGGATGTGCATCATGGGTGCGCGCACCCGCACGCCGGCCACCACCGTCTCGAACACGCGCTCGTAGGCGCCGTCGTAATGGGCCACGTCGGTCGAGGTGCCGCCCATGTCGAAGCCGATCACCTGCTTCAGGCCGATCGCCTCGCAGCTTTTCACGGCGCCCACGATGCCGCCGGCCGGGCCGGACAGGATGGCGTCCTTGCCCTGGAAGCGGCTGGCGTCCGTCAGGCCGCCGTTCGACTGCATGAACATCAACCGCACGGCGCCCGTGTCGGCGGAAACGCGCGACACGTAATCGCGCAGCACCGGCGACAGGTAGGCATCCACCACCGTGGTGTCCCCCCGGCCGACGATCTTCATCAACGGGCTGACCTGGTGGCTGACGGAGATCTGGCCGAAGCCCGCCTCCTCGGCCAGCGCACGCAGCCGCTGCTCGTGCTGCGGATAGCGGTAGGCGTGCATCAGCACGATGGCGATGGCGTCGATACCCTTGGCACGCAGCTGGCGGAACTGCGTGCGCAGCACTTCCTCGTCCGGCGCCGCCAGCACCTCGCCATGGGCGCCGATGCGCTCATCGACCTCGATCACCTCCTCGTAGATCAGGTCCGGCAGGTCGATGCGCATGGCGAAGATGTCGGGCCGGTCCTGGTAGCCGATGCGCAGCTGGTCGGCGAAGCCACGGGTGATGGCCAGCGCCGTGCGCGCGCCCTTGCGTTCGAGCAGCGCGTTGGTGGCGACCGTGGTGCCCATCTTGATCACTTCGATCTGCTCCACCGGCAGCGGCTCGCCCGTCTGCAGGCCCAGCATCTCGCGCATGCCCTGGGTGACGGCGTCGTCATAGCGCTCCGGGTATTCGGACAGCAGCTTGTGCGTCACCAGTTTGCCGTCCGGGCGGCGCGCCACGATGTCGGTGAAGGTGCCGCCGCGGTCGACCCAGAATTGCCAGCGCAGTTGGTGGGTGGGGATGTCGTTTTTCATGATGGTGTCTCTCGATGTGGTTCTGTTGATGCTCATGGTTCTAGGTACTGGCGATACTTGATGGGTCAAGCTTCGAGCTTCTTGCCGGCCGTCTCGGGCAGCGTCAACGCGGCCAGGATCATCACGCCGTAGGCGGCGCCGGCGAACAGGCCGATCGCCTCGCCCAGCGCCATGGTGTGGCTGGTCAGGCCTATCATCAGCGGGAACAGCGAGCCCACGGCGCGGCCCATGTTGTAGCTGAAGCCCTGGCCCGAACCGCGCACACGGGTCGGGAACAATTCGGTGAGGAAGGCGCCCATGCCGCTGAACACGCCGGACACGAAGAAGCCGAGCGGGAAGCCCAGGAACAGCATCACGTTGTCGGTCACGGGCAGACGGGTGTAGGCCAAGGCGATGCACAGCGAACCGAGGGCGAACAGGATGAAGTTCTTCTTGCGGCCCAGCAGGTCGGTCAGGAAGGCGCTGACGATATAGCCGACGTAGGAACCGACGATCACCATCGCCAGGTAGCCGCCCGTGCCCAGCACGGTCAGGTGGCGCTCCGTCTTCAGGAACGTGGGCAGCCAGGTGGTGATGGCGTAGTAGCCGCCCTGGGCGCCGGTGGTCAGCAGCACGGCGCGCAGCGTGATGCTGAGCATGGCCGGCGAGAAGATCTCGGCGAACGAGGCGCGCTCCGCGCCGCGCTCCTGCTGCTTCTGCTGGGCCACGAACAGCTCCGGCTCATCGACAAAGCGGCGGATGAAGATCACGAACATGGCCGGCAGTATCCCCAGCAGGAACAGCGAGCGCCACGCCCATTCCGGCGGCAGCAGCGAGAACATCAGCGCATACAGCAGCGCCGACACGCCCCAGCCGATGGCCCACCCGGCCTGCACCATGCCGACCGCCTTGCCCCGGTCCTTGGCGCGGATCACCTCCCCGATCAGGATGGCCCCGGCCGTCCACTCGCCGCCCATGCCAAAGCCCATCAGGCCGCGCGCCAGCAGCAGCTGGTTGAAGTTCTGCGCCAGCCCGCACAGCACGGTGAAGAGGGCGAACCACAGGATGGTCAGCTGCAGCGTACGGACGCGGCCGATGCGATCCGACAGGATGCCGGCCAGCCAGCCGCCCATGGCCGAGGTGAGCAAGGTGACGGTGCCGATCAGGCCCGCGTCGCCCTTGGACAAGCCCCAGCTGGTGATCAGCGTGGGGATCACGAAGCTGAGGAATTGGGTATCCATGGCGTCGAGCGCGTAGCCGATCTTGCAGCTCCAGAAGGTGCGACGCTCCTTGCCCGTGAGCGCGTGGAACCACGCGAAATAGCCTTCCTGCTCGATGCTGGGTATGACTCTGGTGTTCATGTCTTGTCTCCGTCGTTGTTTTAACTGCTGTTGTGTGAATTCAGAACGCGGCCAGGCTGGTGTTGGGGATGTCCGTCACCAGCATGTAGCCCGGCCGGTGCGTGATGACGAACGGCAGGCGCGCCTCGCGGATCGCCTCCTGCGGGGTGACGCCGCAGGCCCAGAACACGGGCAGCTCGTCGTCGGCGATGGCGACGGCGTCGCCGTAATCGGGCCGGCTAATGTCGGCGATGCCGATCAGGGCCGGGTCGCCCAGGTGCACCGGGGCGCCGTGGATGGCGGGGAAGCGGCTGGTGATCTGGATCGCGCGGATCGCGTCGCGCGCCTTCATCGGCCGCATCGACACCACCAGCTTGCCGCCGAACGGGCCGGCCCGCTGGCTGTCGATATTGGTGCGGTACATGGCGACATTCCTGCCCTGCTCCACGTGGCGCAGCGGGATGCCGGCGTCCATCAGCATCTGCTCGAACGAAAACGAGCAGCCGATGGCGAAGGCCACCAGGTCGTCGCGCCACACCTCATGCAGCGCGTGCGGCTGTTCGGCGAGCCGGCCGTCACGGTAGATGTTGTAGCCGGGGACGTCGGCGCGCAAATCCATGTCCGCGCCCAGCGCGGCCACGTTCCACTGGCCCGGCTCGCCCACGGCCAGCAAGGGGCACGGTTTCGGATTGCGCTGGCAGAACAGCAGGAAGGCGTCGGCGTGGGCCTGCGGCAGGATCACCAGGTTGGCCTGGGCATAGTCGCCGCACTGGCCCGCCGTGGGCAGGCGGAATTGGCCGTTGCGTACCGCGTGTCTGAGTTCGAGTGGTGTCATGTTCTTTCCCGCTACTGGTCGAAATGATGAAAAAAAGTGATGCAGTAAGAATATGCTCGAAGCCGTTGCCGGGCTATCTAGTAATTTTTGCTGTTGTTGTATAGTTTTTCTTATCGTTGTGCGCTAGGCGCGCGACTATGGTTAAGGTATTCTTGTCCCAACCCGCCCCGCCATGAACACACGCTTCCTCGAAACCTTCGTCACGCTGGCCCAGTTGCGCAGCTTCCGCGCCACCGCGCGCGCGCTGCACGCCACGCCGGCCGCCATCTCGCTGCGGATCAAGGCGCTGGAGGAGGAATTGCAGACCGAACTGGTGGACCGCGAGGCCAAGGACTTCCGCCTCACGGCCCAGGCCGAATACCTGCTGAGCTACGCCAAGGCCGTGGTGGACGCCACCCGCCGCCTGCAAACGGCGGCCCGCAAGGACAGCGCCGTGCGCGGACGGCTGCGGCTGGGGGTGATCGAATCGGTGGTGCACAGCTGGCTGGCGCAGTACATGCGCGAGTTGAACGCCGACTATCCGGAACTGGAGATCGATTTGGCGGTGGACGTCAGCAACGTGCTGGAACGGCGCCTGCGCGCGCGCGAGCTGGATCTGGTGATCCAGGTGGAAGGCGTGGACAGCAGCGACATCGTGTCCGAGGCGCTGGCCGTCTACCCGGTGCACTGGATCGCCCGCAAGGGATTGATCGATGGCCGCAAGGAGGGCTTGCACCAGCGCCTGCTGGCGCTGCCCATCCTCACGTTTGGACGGGGCACGGCGCCGCAGCGGGCGCTGGAGGAAATCGTCAGCAAGATGGCCAACCTGGCCGCCATCCCGCTCGAACAGACCCGCATCACGTGTTCGCCGTCGGTGGCGGCCATCGTCCAGCTGATCAAGGATGGCTACGGCGTGGCCGCCATCCCCAGCCTGTTCGTCAGCAGCCAGCTGGAGAGCGGTGAGTTCGTGCAACTGGCGGTGCAGCCGGAGCCGCCGTCGATCATCGTCTCCATGTGCCTGCACACCAACGCGGAAATGGTGGTGCACGCGGCGGCCAACGCGGCGCGGCTGGCCTGCGCCGGCTACTGCGCCCAGGTGGACGGGCGCTACATCAAATCGCTGGGTTAAGCCCGCGCAAGGTCAGGCCGCGATGCGCCGCGCGCCGGCGTTGGCGGCGGCCTGCTCCACCAATGCCGCGTTCTGCTGGGTCACGCCGTCCATCTCCACCATGGCGCGGCTCACCTGCTCCAGCCCCTGCGACTGTTCGCGGCTGGCGGCGCTGATCTCGGCCATGATGCCCGTCACCTGACCGATGCTGTCCACCAGGTCGCGCATGGTGGCGCCGGCGTGGTCGGCCAACTCGGTGCCGGCGCGCACCTGGCGCACCGAATTGTCGATCAAGTCCTTGATCTCATGGGCGGCGGCGGCCGAGCGCTGCGCCAGGTTGCGCACCTCCGTCGCCACCACGGCGAAGCCGCGTCCCGTCTCGCCCGCGCGCGCCGCCTCCACGGCCGCGTTCAGGGCCAGGATGTTGGTCTGGAACGCGATGCCGTCGATCACGCCGGTGATCTCGGCGATGCCGCGCGCCGCCTGGTCGATGGCGCCCATCGTCGTCACCACCTGCGCCACGGCCTCGCCGCCGCGCGCGGCCACGTCCGAGGCGGCCAGCGCCAGCTGGTTGGCGCGCAGCGCATGGTCGGCCGTCTGGCGCACGGTGCCTGTCAGCTGCACCATCGAGGCCGCCGTCTGCTGCAGGGCGCTGGCCTGCGACTCGGTGCGGGCCGACAGATCCAGATTGCCCTGGGCGATCTCGCCGGCCGCCAGCTCAATCCCGACGCTGCCGGCCCGCACCTGCGCCACCACGCGGGCCAGGCTGCCGTTCATGGTGCGCAGCGCGTGCATCAGCTGGGCCGACTCGTCGGCGCCGGCGGCCGCGATCTGGCTGGTCAGATCGCCATTGGCCACCGTCTCGGCCACGCCGATGGCGCGCTGCAGCGGCAGCACGATGCCGCGCACCAGCCACGCCATCATGGCCGTACCCACCACGATGGCCAGCGCCACCATGGCCAGCAACTCCCGGCTGCCGGCCGCGTCGCGCGCCGCGAACTCTGCACGCGCGGCCGCCATCGAACCATGCGCCTGTTCCAGCACGTAGGCGACGATGTCGTCGATCTGCTGGTTGACCGGCCGGTCCATGCCTTTGACCAGGCCATCGACCACGTGGGCGCTGTCGGCGCTGCCGCCATCGTATTGTTTGAGCGCCTGCTGGTATTGGCCGAACAGGGTCTGGTGCGCATGCATGGCCTGGTCGGCGCGCTGCGTCTCCAGTCCCAGCAGACCCAGTTCCGTCTTCAGCGTCGCCAGGCGGGCCTCGGTCAGCGCATGCTGGTGCGCGAATGCCTTGCTGTACTTGTCGAAAGCGGCCGGGTCGGCGCCGGGCCGCATTATACTTTTCATAAATGATAATTGCCAAGCGGATAAATATGCCACGGAGTCAACATTCCCATTAGCTGCGCCACTGAATTCCCGCGCGCTGACCGAGCGAGCGCGGCCCATACGAGCTGCAATGAAAACATTGCCGTAGTTGCATCATCACACCTACAATGCGGGCATGGTAATTACTCAAAGAAACCCTCACGTTGACGCCCTGCGGGGCGTCGCCATCCTGTGCGTGTTGATCCTGCACTTCACGCTCGCCTATGGATTGAAGAACAGTCCGCTGGGAACGATACTGCCGCCCTGGTTGCTGCGCGCGGCGTATCAGGGTAATTTCGGCGTGACGATGTTCTTCACCATTTCCGGCTACCTCATCACGGGGATGTCACTGCGGCGCTGGGGCGCCCTGGCGCGCATCGATATGCGCGCATTCTATTTATACCGTTTCGCGCGCATCCTGCCTGCCCTGCTGCTGGCGTTGGCGATCATCGTGACGCTGGGCTGTCTTGATGTGCCATTCTTTTCCAATTCCGACGGCGACGTTCCCCAATCAGCGGGCTATTTCGTCGTCGCTGTCGCTTCGGTGCTCACCTTCTGGCATAACGTGTTGATGCAGAGCGCGGGGTATTTTAACTATTGCCTGAACGTGTACTGGTCACTGTCGGTGGAAGAGGCGTTCTACCTGCTGATGCCGGTGAGTTGTCTGCTGTTGCGTCGCCAGTGGCTGATCGTTCTGCTGTGCCTCGCCGCCATTATCGCCGGCCCCGTCTACCGTAGCCTGCATACCGATAACGAGATTTTCTTCATGTATGGCTATCCAGCCTGTTTCGACGCCATCGCTATCGGTTGCCTGACCGCGCTGTTGGCGCACCGTGGCGCCGTGCGGCTCAACGCCGGGCAGGCCCGGGGAATACGGATCGTCGCCTGCTGCGCGTTGGCGGCGTTATATCTGCGCGGCATCGCGGGCCACGAGGTATTCGGCTTCACGCTGGTCGCGCTGGCAAGCGCCGTCTTCCTACTCGGCAGCACGCCGCGCGCCGCGCATCCACAGGCCGCACCGCGCCGCACACCGCTGCATTGGTTCGGTGCGCACAGCTACGAAATCTATCTGTTCCACATCATTGTCCTGGGCGCGATGCGCAACCTGATTCAGGGAAAAGAGCTGAGCTATGCAGCCCATTTGCCTTGGCTGATGCTGTTCCTCGCGTCAACTGCGTTGATCGCGGCGGCGGTGGCGCGCTACCTGTCCGATCCGGCGAACGCCGCGATCCGCTGCAGGTTCGATGATGCACGGATGACCGTGGCCGGCCAGACTTGCACCTAGACAGCAGGCGGCGCCCACTCCCATGGGTGCTCCATATGCTTCGGTTTTACTAAAACACGCGATTCCGCAGTAAACCACGATGGACGCGACGATTTCGCTCTGATTAGAGCAAAATCGCATTACTAAAACACTCGATATGCCACTAACGACGATAGAGGCGTTTAGCGAAAAATAGTATTGCCGCAGCGGTCATTTTAGTAGCCGATAGCGCCCTGTAGTGAGCTCTCCGGGGGATGAGCGGCGTTTATAAAACACGAGGTCTGCACCACATCCCCCCTACTCTCTGTTCGAACAAAAAACCCCGGTAAGTTGTCGCCAACTTACCGGGGTTCTGCTCAGCTTACCGCGCTGGCTTTACCGTCTCTCAGGCGCCGATTTCCACCTTGTCGGCCACCGAGCGGAACTCTTCGATCTGGTCGAAGTTCATGTAACGGTAGATCTGGTCGGCGCTCTTGTCGAGCACGCCGATCTGCGACATGTACTCTTCCTTGGTCGGGATGCGGCCCAGCGCCGAGCAGACGGCTGCCAGTTCGGCCGAACCCAGGTACACATTGGTGTCCAGGCCCAGACGGTTCGGGAAGTTACGGGTCGAGGTCGACATCACGGTGGCGCCCTTGCGGATCTGCGCCTGGTTACCCATGCACAGCGAGCAGCCCGGCATTTCCATACGGGCGCCGGTGCGGCCCAGCGTGCCGTAGTGGCCTTCGGCCGTCAGCACTTGCGCGTCCATCTTGGTCGGCGGCGCGATCCACAGGCGGACCGGGATATCCGACTTGCCTTCCAGCACTTTGGAGGCGGCGCGGAAGTGGCCGATGTTGGTCATGCAGGAACCGACGAACACGTCGTCGATCTTGGCGCCGGCAACTTCCGACAGGGTCTTCACGTCGTCCGGGTCGTTCGGGCAAGCGACGATAGGCTCGTGGATGTCGGCCAGGTCGATCTCGATCACGGCAGCGTATTCGGCGTCCGCGTCCGGTGCCAGCAGCTCGGGCTTGGCCAGCCAGGCTTCCATGGCCTTGATGCGGCGCTCCAGCGTGCGCTTGTCCTGGTAGCCGGTGGCGATCATCCACTTCATCAGCGTGATGTTCGAGTTCATGTACTCGATGATCGGCGCCTTATCCAGGTGCACGGTGCAGCCGGCGGCCGAGCGCTCAGCCGAAGCGTCGGACAGTTCGAACGCCTGTTCCACTTTCAGGTCTGGCAGACCTTCGATTTCCAGGATGCGGCCGGAGAAGATGTTCTTCTTGCCCTTCTTGTCCACGGTCAGCAGGCCCTGCTGGATCGCGTACAGCGGAATCGCGTTGACCAGGTCGCGCAGGGTCACGCCGGGCTGCATCTTGCCCTTGAAGCGCACCAGCACGGATTCTGGCATGTCCAGCGGCATCACGCCGGTGGCGGCGGCGAAGGCCACCAGACCGGAGCCGGCCGGGAACGAGATACCGATTGGGAAACGGGTGTGCGAGTCGCCGCCGGTGCCGACGGTGTCAGGCAGCAGCAGACGGTTCAGCCACGAGTGGATCACGCCGTCGCCAGGACGCAGCGCCACGCCGCCACGGTTCTCGATGAACGCTGGCAGTTCGCGGTGGGTCTTCACGTCGACGATCTTCGGATAGGCGGCAGTGTGGCAGAACGACTGCATCACCATGTCGGCCGAGAAGCCCAGGCAAGCCAGGTCTTTCAGCTCGTCGCGGGTCATTGGGCCGGTGGTGTCTTGCGAGCCCACGGTGGTCATCTTCGGTTCGCAGTAGGTGCCTGGACGGATGCCATGGCCTTCCGGCATGCCGCAAGCGCGGCCGACCATCTTCTGGGCCAGCGAGTAGCCACGGCCGGTGTCGGCAGGGTTCTGCGGCAGGCGGAACAGGGTCGACGGGGCCAGGCCCAGCGCTTCACGCGCCTTGGACGTCAGGCCGCGGCCGATGATCAGCGGAATACGGCCGCCGGCGCGCACTTCGTCGAACAGCACGTCGGACTTGACCTTGAACTCGGCGATCACGGCGCCGTTCTTCAGGGCCTTGCCTTCGTATGGACGCAGCTCGACCACGTCGCCCATCTCCATCTGCGACACGTCCAGCTCGATCGGCAGCGCGCCGGCGTCTTCCATCGTGTTGTAGAAGATCGGGGCGATCTTGGCGCCCAGGCACACACCGCCGAAACGCTTGTTGGGGATGAATGGAATGTCTTCGCCCGTGAACCACAGCACCGAGTTGGTGGCCGATTTACGCGACGAGCCGGTGCCCACCACGTCGCCCACGTAGGCGACCAGGTTGCCCTTGGCTTTCAGCGCTTCGATCTGCTTGATCGGGCCGACCGAGCCTGGCACGTCCGGGTTGATGCCGGGACGCGGGTTCTTCAGCATGGCCAGCGCGTGCAGCGGGATGTCGGGACGGGTGGTGGCGTCCGGTGCCGGCGACAGGTCGTCGGTGTTGGTTTCGCCGGAGACCTTGAACACGGTCAGGGTCAGGCTTTGCGGCACTTCGGGACGCGAGGTGAACCACTCGGCGTCGGCCCACGATTGCAGCACTTCCTTGGCGCGGGCGCTGCCCTTGTCGGCCAGATCCTTGACGTCGTGGAAATAATCGAACATCAGCAGGGTCTTTTTCAGACCTTCGGCGGCCACGGGGCCGACCACGGCGTCGTCCAGCACGTCGATCATGGGCTTGATGTTGAAGCCGCCCAGCATGGTGCCCAGCAGGCGGGTCGCCAGTTCGCGCGAGATCAGCGGCGAGCTTTCCGTGCCCTTGGACACGGCGGCCAGGAAGGCGCACTTGACCTTGGCGGCGTCGTCCACGCCGGCTGGCACGCGGTTGGTGATCAGCTCGACCAGGAATGCTTCCTCACCTGCTGGAGGATTCTTCAGGAGTTCGACCAGGTCCGTGGTCTGGGCCGCGGTCAGCGGCAGCGGAGGGATGCCCAGGGATGCGCGCTCGGCGACTTGGTTGCGGTAGGAAGCTAGCATGAAAATCTCTCAGTCAGGATAGATTGCAGGAAAAGCGGACAAGTGACCGCCAGTACTGAGCGCTATTGTACCTCAACAAGTCTTATATAAGACATATAACACGAGACAGACAGATATTTTTGCCACAAAAGGCCGCCGGCGCCCCCGCCTGCCCTTGCCGCCCGGCATCGTGAGCGCACGATGGCGGCGCCGCTGCGACGAGAAAAATTGCAGAAAAAATATGAAACGAAGGGTGGGAATGCGATGGACGAACACGTGAAATGGCGCACGCGCCCCGTGTTCGCGCAGGACCGGCAGGCCACCGTGCGGTCCAAGCCGGCCTGAACCGCACGTGGTCTGTCCGGTACCCCGTCAAACGCGCGGCGGATCGGTCTCGCGCAGATAGGCGCGGTGCCCGCCCAGGGCGGCAAGGAAGGCGTTCAGCGTTGCCTCGTCATTGGCGTGCGCGGCGACGAGCAAGGCCGGGTCGGCGCGTGCGCCGCCGGGTGCCACCGGCAGGTTCGCCGCCGCCAGCAACGCCGCGCCGCCGCCCCAGGTGAAGATCGGCTTGCAATGGCGGAACTGCAAGCGCAGGAATTCCAGCGCCTGTCCCGCGCCGGCCAGCGCACCGCGCCCGGCGCCATCGGGCACGACCACGGCGTCGAACAGCACCGACGGAGCCGCCTCCAGCGTGAGGTCCGGCTCGAGGCTGTCGGCGCCGGCCACGGCGCACGGTCCCAGCCGTATGGCCACCAGCAGCGGCACCGCCTGCGCACGCCGCAACGCCGCGCAGACCGTGCCCACCCCTGCGCCATCGACGTCGTCGCTGACCAGGATCGCCACGCGCCGCGTGGCGGCACCGGTCGTGCCGGGGCGCGCCAGCAAGGACAGCGACGGCGACGGCGCATAGGCCGGCGGCGGCGCCGCATCGCCCAGTGGCGCGGCGGGCGGCACTTCCATGCCCAGCCCCTCCGCCACCGTCGCGGCCAGGTCGGGGGCCACATGCACGAGGTGGGCGACCACGCGCGCGCGCACGGCCGGCGTTGTCACCTTGCTCAATTCAAAGCGGAACGCCTGGGCAATGTGCGACTGCTCGGGCGGCGTCTGGCTTTCATAGAACAGCCGCGCTTGCCCATAGTGTTCGGCGAATCTGGCCGGCTTGCCGCGCACCTTGTCCTCGTCGACATGCTCGGGGAACGAGAGGAAGCCCCGCGCGCCGGCCTGGAACGGACAACCGCCGCCCAGCGAATTGGGTTCGTAGCTGACCCGCCCGCGATGGATGGCCTGCCGATGCATGCCGTCGCGCTGGTTGTTGTGCACCTCGCTCAACGGCGCGTTGATCGGCAGCTCGTGGAAGTTGGGGCCGCCCAGGCGTGAGATCTGCGTGTCGAGGTAGGAATGGACACGTCCTTGCAGCAGCGGATCGTTGCTGAAATCGATGCCCGGCACCAGATGGGCGGGACAGAACGCGACCTGCTCGGTCTCGGCAAAGAAATTGTCGGGATTGCGGTTCAAGGTCATGCGGCCCACCGCGCGCACCGGCAGCCACTCCTCCGGGATCAGCTTGGTCGGATCGAGCACGTCGAACGGGAACTGGCTGGCCTGCTCCTCGGTGAACACTTGCACGCCCAGTTCCCACTGCGGATAGGCGCCCGCCTCGATCGCTTCCCACAGGTCGCGCCGGTGGAAGTCGGGGTCGGCGCCCATGATGCGGGACGCCTCATCCCACACCAGCGCATGGGTGCCGGCCAGCGGATTCCAGTGGAATTTGCAGAACACCGAGGCGCCGGCCGCGTTCACCAGCCGGAAGGTATGCACGCCGAAGCCTTGCATCATGCGGTAGCTGCGGGGGATGGCGCGGTCCGACATCTGCCACAGCAGCATGTGGGTCGATTCCGGCGTCAGCGACACGTAGTCCCAGAACGTGTCGTGGGCGCTGGACGCCTGCGGCATCGCGTGGTGCGGTTCCGGCTTGACGGCGTGCACGAGGTCGGGGAATTTCATCGCGTCCTGGATGAAGAAGACGGGCATGTTGTTGCCCACCAAATCCCAGTTGCCCTCGTCCGTGTAGAACTTGACGGCGAAGCCGCGCACGTCGCGCGCCGTGTCGGCCGAACCCCGCTCGCCGGCCACGTTGGAAAAGCGCGCGAACACGGGCGTCACTTTGCCGGCGCCCTGGAACGGCGCGGCGCGGGTCAGGTCGCTCAGATCGCCGTAGCACTCGAACCAGCCATGGGCGGCGGCCCCGCGCGCGTGGACCACCCGCTCCGGGATGCGCTCATGGTCGAAATGCGTGATCTTCTCGCGCAGGATGAAGTCTTCCAGCACGGTGGGGCCGCGCAGCCCGATCTTCAGTGAACTCTGGTTGTCGGCCACCGGCACGCCCTGATTGGTCGTCAACGCCTGTCCCGCGCTGTCGACGCGCACCCGGTCCAGCGACGCATTGCCGCGGTTGACACCCGCAGCCGCGCCGCCCGTCTTGGACGCACCGGCGCCGGTGGCGGCGGCGTCTTGCCTGGTCTGCTCGCTCATCGTCTCCTCCGGCGTCAGTGTTTGCGTTTCTTCTTGGCGCCGCCGCCCTTGCCGCCGCCCTTGTCCGGGCTGGCCGCCTCCTTGCCCGATTTTGTCTGAGCCGGCTGGGCCGATTGCGATGAGCGGCCGGCACCGGCCTCCTGCTTGTTACCACTGTCTGTCTTTTGCTTGGCCATGATGTTCTCCTCGCCAGCGCAGGGAGCGCGGATCACGCGCGCCATGGGCACGCGCTGCGCTCCCCGCGTTCGTCATTTCGACCGCGAACCGGACTGCGTCCCGCCGTGTGAACCGCCTTGGCTGCCTTGGCCGCCCTGACCGCCATGACTGCCGCCCTGGCTGCCTTGACTGCCCTGGTTGCCCTGGCTGCCCTGGCTGCCGCTCTTGCTGCGCGACCCGCTGTCCTCATCCTCGCTCTGACGATTGGGGTCATTCTTGTGGCTCATGGAGCCGGCCTCACGCGCCTCTTCCGGGGTGAATTCGTGCGCGTGACCCGAAGCGTGGGCAGCGCGGCCGCCTTCGGCCGCGATCTCGCGCTGACGGTCGGGGTCCATCGACGCGAAGCCGCGTCCGCCGCCGCCCTGCGTATTGTCGTCGTCACGGTCCGACTGCTTGTTGTCGCTGCCGCTGTGCGATTGACGGCTGCCGGAACTACCTTGGCCGCCCTGGGTATCGCGGCTGCCGCCGCTCTGTTGCGAGCCGCCCGACTGTGATTTGCCGCGATCGTTGTCCTGATTACCGCCTTGGTTCGATGTAGCCATCTCGTTCTCCTTGATGATATGAAAAGCACGCCGCCGTCTGCGATTGCAGCGCGATGGCGAGCATTCATCTTAGGTTTGACGAGCTGATTGCGTCATGAGCGACCTTCTGATGGCGACGTAGGAGTTTGGCCAGTGTGTTTGCAACTTCCCGATCTGGTCGTGCGAGCGTGGCAGCTGGCGCATCGCCTTCAGTCAGAACAAGGAGGAATACTTTTACGCCCGCCCCGAGCTGAGACGCATGCCTGCGACACCCGTCGCATGCCGATGCCGGCGCGGAAGGCCGTTGCGCCGTGCACACCCCGCGCGCGCGGCCTCAGCACCCATGAGCGATGGATGGCTTACATCTTGCATTGAGTGAATAGCCGGCCACCCGGGCCGGCGAATTTCCAACCAAGACAGGAGACAACATGCGCTTCAAACACACACTCGCCTGCGCGGCGGCCATCATGACGCTTCCCATCGGCGCCTACGCCGGCATGCCCGGCATGGAAGGCGCGCAGCATCTGGGCATCACCGTGCCCAACATGGACGATGCCGTGCGCTTTTTCGTCGACGTGATCGGGTGCGAGGCGTCGATCAAGCTCGGCGCCTTCAAGTTCGCCGACGACTGGATGAATGTGCACCTGAACGTCAATCCGCGGGCTGAGATCAAACGCTTTCAGATGGTGCGCTGCGGCCACGGCACCAACCTTGAAATCTTCGAGTACGGCGCGCCCGGACAGGCCAAGGCGCCGCCCAGGAACAGCGACGTGGGCGGCCATCACCTGGCATTCTATGTCGATGACATGGACAAGGCCGCCGCCTACCTGAAGGCCAAGGGCGTCAGGACGCTGGGTGAGCCCAGTACCTTCAAGGACGGGCCGGCGGCCGGCCTGACCTGGATGTATTTCCTCGCGCCGTGGGGCATGCAGCTGGAGATCGTCAGCACGCCCAAGGGCATGGCCTACGAAAAAGGGGCCAAGCGCGTGCTGTGGGACCCCCGCTTCCCCGCAAAATAAGCGCCATGGACAGCACGATCGGCGCGCGCGCCATGGCCCTCGAGCACCGCAGGCCGGCGCGATGGCGGCTGCTGCTGGCCCTGTTGCTGCCGGCCTGGCTATGGGCCGCGCCCGGCGCCGCATGGGCCCATGCGGACGGCCGGGCCAACATCCGGGTCGTCCATTTCACCTACGACGCTGCCGGCATGACCGCGTACTACCGCGTGTCGCTGGCGCTGTTGGCGCGCGGCCCCACCGGCGCGCTCGCGCCGTACGCGATGGCGCGCAGCGAAAGCGGCCGCATGTTCCACTACGTGCGCGCGGACGCGCTCGACAGCGCCGCGGGCATGGCGGCGGCCGCGCTGGCCGCCGGCCATGCCGTTGCGCTGAACGGCGCCAGCGTCGCGCCCCACATGCTGTCGGCGGTGATCCACGTGAAAGGCGCCGTGCCGCCATTCGCCAACGCGGAGCAGGCGCGGCTGGCGACGCGCGGTCCATCGTCCCCCGCCAGCCCGCCGCCGCACGGCGACGGTCTGGTCGAGATCGGCGACATGCTGCTGGACGCGGCCGTGTTCTACCCCGCTGTCGGGCCGGACGCGCCCTTCGCGTTCAGCAGCCCGCTGCAGGCCGGGCAGCTCAACGATGCACCCATCCACACCGTGCTGCTGTCCCATGCCGGCGGCGCGACGACCCAATATGGCCACAGCGGCGTGCTGGCCGAGGCGATCACGGTCAATCCGCCCCTCCTGCAGGCCTTCCTGCAATTCGTGCGCGCCGGCGCCGCCCACATCCTCGAGGGGTACGACCACCTGCTGCTGGTCATCTGCCTGGTGGCGGGCGACTTGCGTCTGCGCGCGATCGCCCTGAAAATCAGCGCCTTCAGCGCGGGACACGCGTTGTCCATTGTGGCGGGATTCTATGGCGTGCTGCCGCAGGCCGAATGGAGCGAGCCGGTCATCGAACTGCTGATCGCGCTGTCGGTGCTGGGGGCGGCCCTGATGCTGGCGCGCCAGCGCGGCGCCGCCCATCCCGCCCTGCTCACCTTCCTGGTGGGGGTGGTGCACGGTTGCGGCCTTGCCATCGGCCTGCGCGCGATCCTGTCCGATAGCGGCCCGAACATCGTCACCTCGCTGCTGTCCTTCAACGTCGGGGTCGAACTCGGGCAGCTGGCCGTCGGCGCCGCCGTCTGGCTGTTGTTGCGCGCGGCGCAGGCCGCGCCCAGGCCAGGGCCGGCGCGGATCCGGGTCGGCATCGCGCTGGCCGCCACCGCGGTCGCCTTGTGCTGGGTCGGCGACCGCGCGCCGCCCGCGTGGAACGCGCTGTACGCGGCCTCGGCCCCGGCCCCGGCCTAGCGCGCCGTCCCCGTTCCGGCGCCTGGCGCCGGAACGGTCAACGCCCCGGCCGCGCGACGCTAGCGCTGGTTGGGCGACACGATGCCATATTTCTTCATGTAGCGGTACAAGGTGGCGCGGCAAAAGCCCAGTTCGTCCGCTGCCTTGGTGACGTTCCATTTGTTGCGCGCAAGCGAGGCGAGCAGCTGTTCCATGTCGCATTCCTCGCCCCCCTTGCCTTCGGCGGCGGGCGCCAGCGGCAAGGCGCCGCCCTCGTCCTCCCCGCCCTGGGGGCCGAACATGTCGCTGAATTCCTGCGGCAAGTCGGCCGGCATGATCATGTCGCCCTCCATGACGGCCAGCGCGAAGCGCAACACATTGCGCAACTGCCGTATGTTGCCCGGCCAGCCGAAGCACAACATCCGCAACATGGCCTCGGACGAGATGCTGGCCTCGATGTTGAGCAACTCGGCCTCCTCGAGCAGCACCTTCTCGATCAGATAGCGCTTGTCGGTGCGGTCGCGCAGCGAGGGCAGGTGCAAGGTGGCGCCGCACAGGCGGTAATACAGGTCCTCGCGGAAACTGCCGGCGCTGATCAGGTTGCGCAGGTCGCGGTGGGAGGCGGCGATGACGGTCAGGTCCAGCACCACCGGCTTGTCGGCCCCCAGCGGCAGCACCTCGCGTTCCGACAGCACGCGCAGCAAGCGCGTCTGCAGATGCAGCGGCATGTCGCCGATCTCGTCCAGGAACAGCGTGCCGCCGTCCGATTGCAGGATCAAGCCCTTCATGCCCTTGCTGCGCCCGCCCGTGAAGGTGCCCGCCGTGTAGCCGAACAACTCGCTCTCGATCAGCGACTCCGGGATCGCGCCGCAATTGACGGCCACGAACGGCTTGCCGGCGCGCGCGCTCGATTCATGCAGCGCCTTGGCGATCACCTCCTTGCCGGTGCCCGTCTCACCATGGATCAGGATGTTCAGCTTGCGGTTCAGCAGGCGTTTGGCCTGGTCGAGCAGACGGCGCATGGTCTTGTCGTCGCCGGCCAGGCGGTCGAGCACGGGATAGCTGGCGTTCTCCAGCACCTGGCCGGCGGCCGGGGTGGCGTTGGACTGGGCCGCCGCCCTGCGCCGGCGCGGCGCGGCCACGCTGGCATAGAACATCTTGTTCGCATCGCGCGTCACCACCGAGCGGTCGCCGCCGTTGCCCGAGCGCGCCAGCCGCCACAACTCGTCGGTCGACAGGTTGAACAGTTCGCTCGCCAGCCGTCCCACCGGTTCGTTGCCGGAGGTGGCGTCGCGTCGCCGGAACAACTGGCGGCCGCCGGTGTTGGCGCCCACCACCACGCCATCGTCGTCGAACGCCAGCATGATCTCGCCGCTCACTTCGACCAGCCCCCACGCCGTGCCCAGGCGCAGGATCCAGCGGTCGTCGAAATGGCGCAGGAAATTGGCGTCCTCGATCATCTGGGCGTACATCACGGTCAAGTGCAGGGCCAGGTGCTGGCTCTCCTTGTACAGGGGCGAGGTGAGCGCCGACATGTCCAGCACGGCCAGGAATTTGCCCTCGGGATCAAACAGGGGCGCGGCGGTGCACGTGAGCGCGATGTGGGTCGGGTCGAAATGGTCGCCCTGGTGGCAGGTGAGCGCCGTCTGCTCCACCAGGCAGGTGCCGACGCCGCAGGTGCCTGCCGTCTGCTCGCTCCATTCGGCGCCCAGGTACAGGCCCGCATGCTTGAGTTCGCGCACGCGCGCCTCGTTGCCGATGTAGTCGACCGCGATCCCCTGCGCGTCGGTCAGCAGCAGCACGTAGTCGAGGCCCGACACGCGCTTGTACATCTGTTCCATGCCCACCCGCGCCACCAGCATGAATTCCTCGATCTGCTCCTGGTGCTCGCGCAGGATGTCCGAGGTCACGATATTGGGCGCCCGCAGACGGGACGGATCCAGTCCGTAGTCGTTGACGCAGCGGTTCCAGGACTTGTGGATCAGGGTCTGGTCGTCCAGTGCGCCGGCGCCGCCCATCCGGGTCGCGACCGACATGACGTTCTGGATGTGTTCTGTCTGTGCTCGATTAGTCATTGTTTGTCTCCTGCTCTCCAGGCCCGCGCCGGTGCAACCGGGCGTCACCCTGTCCACTTCGATGTGGCTCTATGTGGCTCTATGTGGCTCTATGTGGCTCTATGTGGCTCTCTATCTTGCCGCGCCGACCAATATTACGCTAGTTCATCGGTCCGCGCGCCCGGTGTTGCGCGATCAGTAAATATCGTCCCCCTCCACCCAGACGCGCGGCGCCGGCTGGCGCCGCCGTATTTCGCCGGCGAAGGCGCCCTCGCCGTCCAGGCCCGCCGCGAGCGCCTGCTGGTCGGCGCGCAGGCACGGCCTGACCAGGGGCCCGGCCGCCACGTGCACGAAGCCCATGGCCAGCGCGCGCCGGCGCAACAAGTCGAACGTGGCGGGGGCGACATAGCGCTGCACCGGCAGGTGCTCGGCCGACGGCGCCAGGTACTGCCCGATGGTCACCATGTCGACCTGGTTGGCGCGCAGCGCGCGCAACACCTCCAGCACCTCGTCGTCCGTCTCACCGAGGCCCAGCATGAGGCCCGACTTGGTGCGCACGCCCGGAACCCGGGCCTTGAAGCGGCGCAGCAGCGCCAACGCATGGGCATAGCCGGCGCCCGGGCGCACCAGCGGATACAGCCGCGGCACGGTCTCGACATGGTGGTTCATCACGTCCGGCGGCGCGGCCGCCAGCGCCGCCAGCGCATGGCCGACGCGGCCACGGAAATCGGGCGCCAGGAGTTCCACCCGCGTTCCCGGCGCCAGCGCGCGTAGCTGGGCGACGCACTGTGCGAAGTGGGCGGCGCCGCCGTCGCGCAGGTCGTCCCGGTTGACCGAGGTGATGACCACGTGGCGCAGGCCGAGCGCGGCGACGGTGGCGGCCAGCCGGCCCGGCTCGGCCGGGTCGGGCGCGTCGGGTCTGCCATGGGCCACGGCGCAGACCGGGCAGTGGCGCGTGCACAGCCGCCCCATGATCATGAAGGTCGCGCCGCCGTCGCCGAAGCACTCGCCGATGTTCGGACAGCCGGCCTGTTCGCACAAGGTGGTCAGCCCGTCGGCGCGCAGGAGGGACAGGATTTGCTGGAAGCGCCCCGAGGGCGGCGCCGCCCGGGTCCGGATCCAGTCCGGCTTGGGCAGCCGTTCGGCGGCCCGCAACATGAGCGGCGCGCGCGCGGGCTTGCCGGCGCGCCGCGGCCCGGGTCCGGCCGCCATGGGGTCCGGTTCAGTGGTTGGGTTCATGGTTCACCTGCTGGGGGGGCGGCCACCGTGGCCGCCCCTGGAATGGAAAAAAGGAGCAGGCTCGCGCCCGCTCCAAACACTGCACAGAGGAGACTGGCGTGTCAGATTGCCCGTTGCCGCAGCTGGTTGGCGATGTGCTCGGCCTGCCGGATCGCCAGCGCGACGATGGTCAGGGTCGGATTGGCCGCCGAACTGGAGGTGAACTGGCTGCCGTCCGAGATGAACAGGTTCTTCACGTCGTGGCTCTGGCCCCATTTGTTGACCACGCCGTCGCGCGGGTTGGCGCTCATGCGGTTGGTGCCCAGGTTGTGGCTGGCCGGATAGGCCGGCATGTCGATCACGCGGCTGGCGCCCACGGCCTCGGACAGCTTGCGGAACTGCACCAGGCCGTGGGCGGCGATCGCCTCGTCGTTGCGGTGGTAGGTCTTGCTGACGATGGGGATCGGCAGGCCGTACTGGTCCTTCTCGGTCGGATGCAGGGTGATGCCGTTCTGTTCGCGCGCCATGTCCTCGCCGCAGACCCAGACGGCCGTCATGTGGTCGTACATCTCCAGCGCCGACGTCACGTCGCGGCCCCAGCCGCCCGGCTTCATGAAGGCGGCCGTGTAGGGCAGCCCCAGGGCCAGCCCCTCCAGGTAGTAGCCGCCGTTGAAGCCGCGTCCCGTGTTGAGCGCCACCTCGTCCGCCACCACGGCGCCGATGTCGAAGCCGCGGTTCATGTACACCGGCTTGCGGTGGATCGCCACCGCCGCCGCCGTCGAATGGTTCATGTAGTTGCGCCCCACCTGGCCCGAGGAATTGGCCAGGCCGTCGCGGAACAGGTTCGAGGCCGAGTTGAGCAGCATGCGCGGCGACTCGATCGAATTGCCGGCCACGCACACCACGCGGGCCTTCTGCAGCACGTGGCGGCCCTTGCGGTCCGCGTACAGCACGCCGTTCACCTTGCCGCTCTTGTCATGCTGGATCTGCAACACCATGCTCTCGGGCCGCAGCTCGACCCGTCCGGTCTCGATCGCGCGCGGGACCTCGGTGTACAAGGTCGACCATTTGGCGCCGACCTTGCAGCCCTGCATGCAAAAGCCGATCTGCTGGCAGCCGGGGCGGCCATCGTAGGGCGCCGAGTTCGACGCCACCGGGCGGATGATCTTCCGGTAGCCGATCTTGCGGGCGCCGGCCGCCACCACCTTGTACTGGTTGCTCTCGGGCATGGGCGGCAGGCCGCTGGCCCGGGTGCCCGCCACCCCCATCTTCTTCTCCGCCAGTTCGTAGTACGGTTCCAGCTCGGCCAGCGTGATCGGCCAGTCCAGCACGTTGGCGCCCTCGACCTGGCCGTAGATGCTGCGGGTGTGGAAATCGTGCTCCTGGAAGCGCAGCGCCACCCCCGACCAGTGCACGGTGGAGCCGCCGACGGCCTTGACGATCCAGGCCGGCAGGTTGGGATAGGTCTTGGTGTGGTGCCAGCCGCCGGCCGAGATGCGCTTGTCGAGCCACGATATCTTGTTGAACATGGCCCACTCGTCGTTCTCGAAGTCGGCCTGCGTGAAGTGCTTGCCGGCCTCCAGGATGACGATCTTGTCCACGCCCCGCTGCGCCAGCTCGTTGGCCAGCGTCGCCCCGCCCGCGCCGGAGCCGATGACGACCACCACGCCGTCATCGTTCAAATCGAATTGCTTACCCATGATGTCCTGTCTCCTTAATAATTGTTATGCCGCGCCGCCGTCACAGCCAGTCGATATCGTTGAAGCCACGGTGCAGATAGCCGCCCTTCTCCCACGACGAGCCCTCGTAGCCCAGCAATGGCCAGACGGCCTTGTTGTCGTACAGGCTGGTGACCATGTCGCCGCGGATCTTCTGGAAGAACGGCCCCTTCTCGATCTCCATCAGCAGCGCGACCCGGTCGCCCTCGGCCGCCACCTCGGCGTACGGCCGGCCGTAGCGGCTCCCGGCGGCGCGGTCGAGCTGCGCCACCCCGTCCTGGATCAGGGTCTTGAGCGCCGCGTCCTTGGCGGCCTTGCGCTCATACGGCGCGATCGCCTCGACGTAGTAGCGGTCGGCCAGGCGGTCGTGCGGGAACACGTCGCGCGCCATGCGCAGCAAGGTCTTGCCGGTGGCCGGGCCGAGCGTGTGGAAGTCGCCGACCAGCCCGTCGGCGGCCGGCATGGCCAGCGCCGCCGGCGCCACCGCCGCCGCGCCGAGGGCCATGCCGCCGCCGCGCAGGAAGCCGCGGCGCGACCAGGTCACCACCTTGGGCAGCACCCGCATGGCGCCGGCTTGCGTACTCGAATCTTGGTCCTTCATATCTCCTCCTTGGTACGTCATGGTTAATGTTGAAATACATTGAGGGCCGGCCCGCCGCCCGCCGCCGGCAAGGGACTGTGGCGGTGCAGGGCCGCGTCCGAGCCCGCGCCCAGCACGTCGGTGAGCATGTGGTGCAGGCGCTCGGCCAGCACCTCGGCCATGACGGGCGCGCCCAGCTGCTCGGCGTAGGACGTGGTGCACTCGCCGAGCAGGCCGGCGTCGCCGGGCTGGCCCAGCGCGTCGCACAGCAGGCTCCAGTCGGGCCGGGCGATCAGCGTCCCCGACGTGATCAGCACGCCGGTGCGCCTGCGCAGCTGGGCCAGGCCGACGATCTTGCGCTGCCCGACCACCACCTCCCACGGCGACAAGCCGCCATAGCAGGCCCACTTCAGGCGCGCGTCGGCCTGGTGCAGGCGCACCTCCTCGGGCGCGATGGCGTGGGCCCGGATGCCGGCGTCGCGCAGCAGGCCCGCGTGCAGCGCGCCCAGCCAGCGGTAACTCGCCACCGTGCCGTGCGCCATCAGCGGATGGTCGGGCGGCAGCACGATCGACGCGCTCACCATCCACGGCCCCGTCAGCACGGCGCCGCCGCCCGAACCGCGCTGCACGACCGACGCGGCCAGCGCGTGCCGGCTGTCGATGCGCGCGCGCAGGGCCGCCTGCGAGCAGCCCAGCACCACGCCGGGCACGCGGTAGGTCCACAGCCGCAGCCTCGGCTCGGTGACCGGGCGGGCCAGCTGGGCCGCGTTCCACAGCTGTTCCTGCTGCTGCGTGACGGTGTCGACGAACACGATCTTGGCGTCCATCACAAGCCCTCGGCGGTTTCCAGTCGGCGCTGCAGGTCGGTCAGGAACAGCGCCGCCGGGTAGCCGTCCACGGCCCGGTGGTCGAACACCAGGTGCAGGCCCATCATGGGCGCGGCGACGATGGCGCCGTCCCGCACCACGGCCCGGACGGCCACCCGGGTCATGCCGAGGATGGCCACCTGCGGCGCGTTGATGATGGGCGTGAAGCTGTCGATGCCGGTCGTGCCCAGGTTGGTCACGGTGAACGTGCCGCGCTGGTACAGGCCGGCCCCCAGCGTGCCGGCGCGGGCGCCGGCCGCCAGCGTGCGCGCCTCGTCGGCCAGCTCGGCCACGCTCTTGGCGTCGGCCCGGCGCAGCACGGGCACCATCAGTCCCTCGTCGAGGCTGACAGCCAGGCCGAGGTTGATCTCCGGCATCAGCTCGATCTCCTTGTCGAGCATGCGGGCGTTCAGGCGCGGATGGTCGCGCAGCGTCAGCGCCACGGCGCGCAGCACGTAGGCCGTCAGGCTGGGGCGCGGCCCGTCCTGCCCGGCGGGCCAGGCGGCGCGCAGCCGCTCGACGGCCGCGACGTCGACCTCGATCGACTGGGCCACGCGCGGCACGCGCCAGCCGGCCTCCATGTTGCGGGCGATGGCGGCGCGCATGCCGGCCAGCGCGATGGTGTTGCGGGCGGCGGGCGCCGGCGCCGCCACGGTAGCTTGGCTCATGATGGGCTACTCCTCCAGGCGGGCCAGCACGGTGGCCGGGCCGATGGTGTCGCCCTCGGCCGCCAGCAGGGCGACCACGCGGCCGGCCACCGGCGCCGTGATCTCATGGGTGGTCTTGACCAATTCGGCGCACACGAGCACCTGGCCGGCCGCCACCTGGTCGCCCTCCTTCACCTGCCAGTCCTGCAGCAGGGCTTCCGTGCCCGGTTCCACGTCGTCCCATACATCGCCCGTCATCAATACGTCCGTCATGCTGCTGCTCCTTGTTCGTTGAGTGTGGCGCGCATCAGCGCGCGGACCTGGTCGACGATGTTGCCGACCTGGGGAATGACGGCCTGCTCCAGCGGCCGGCTGAACGGAATCGGCACGTCCGGCACGGCCAGGCGGCGCACGGGCGCGCGCAGGCGCACCGTGTCGAGGTGCTCGGCGATGGTGGCGGCGATCTCGCCGGACAGGCCGAAGCTCAGGTAGTCCTCGTCGGCGATCAGCACGCGGCCGGTCCTGGCCGCCGAGCGCAGCACGCTGTCGCGGTCCAGCGGCACGATGGTGCGCAGGTCGATCACCTCGACGGAGATGCCCTCCTCCGCCAGCTGCTCGGCCGCCAGCAGCGACTTCTGCACCATCTGGCTGAGCGTGACGATGGTCACGTCCTCGCCCGCGCGCGCCACGCGGGCCTGGCCGAACGGGATGGCGTAGGCTTCGCGCGGCACCTCGTTGGTGCTGCCCTCGAAGTAGGACATCCACGACAGGCCCATGATGCCCTTGTGGTAGCAGAAGATGACCGGGTTGTTGTCGCGGATGGCCTGCGTCATCAGGCCCTTGGCGTCGTAGGCGTTCGACGGCACCACCACCTTCAGGCCCGGCATGTGGGCGAAGCTGGCGTACAGGCATTGCGAGTGCTGGGCCGCGTCGTTGTAGCCGCCGCCGATGCCGGTCGTGACCACGATCGGCAGCTTGAGCGCGCCGCCCGACATGTAGCTGTTCTTGGCCATGTGGTTGTAGATCTGGTCGAAGCACACGCCGAAGAAGTCGACGAACATCAGTTCGGCGATCGGGCGCAGCCCCTCGGCGGCGGCGCCGAGCGCGGCGCCCATGAAGGCCGTCTCCGAGATCGGCGTCTCCATGATGCGCTCGGCGCCGAAGCGCTCCAGCAGGCCGCTGGTGGCGCTGAAGATGCCGCCGTATTTGCCGATGTCCTCGCCCATGACGAACACGGAGGCGTCGCGCTCCATCTCCTGGCCGATGGCTTCCGAAATCGCCTGCGCCATGGTGAGCGTGCGTTGGTTACTGCTTTGCATATCAATCTCCTGTGGTGGATGCGGTTAGTCGGCGAACACGTGCAGCAGGGCCTCGTCCGGCGCCGGATAGGCGCTGCCGCGGCCGAACGCGTAAGCCGCCTCGACGCGCGCGCCGATGCGCTGGCGCAGCGCCTGGTCGGCATCGTCGTCCAGCAGGCCGGCGCCGCGCAGCTCGGCGCCCAGGCGGACGATGGGGTCGCCCTTGCGCAGGTTGGCCGCCTCGTCCTTGGCGCGGTAGGTCTCGGGGTCGCCCTGGAAATGGCCGAAGTAGCGGTCGGTCTGCACTTCGATCAGGCTCGGGCCCTCGCCGCGCCGGGCGCGGGCGATCGCTTCGCCCGCCGCCTCGTAGACGGCCACCGCGTCGTTGCGCTCCACCAGCACGCCCGGCATGTCGTAGGCGGCCGCCCGCACCGCGTTCGACGCCACGGCCGTCGACACCGATTTCTCCACCGAGATGCCGTATTTGTTGTCCTCGCAGATGAACACCACCGGCAGCTTCCACACGGCGGCCAGGTTCAGCGATTCGTGGAACGCGCCCTGGTTGGCGGCGCCCTCGCCGAAGAAGGCGATCGCGACCCAGTCCTTGCCCAGCTTGCGCGCGGCCAGCGCGGCGCCACAGGCCTGGGGCGCGCTGGCGCCGACGATGCCGCTGCACGAGAACTTGGTGGGCGGGTGGAACAGGTGCATGTGGCCGCCCTTGCCCCGGCCCAGGCCCGTCACCTTGCCGAACAGCTCGGCCGTCATGGCGTCCAGCGGCACGCCCTTGGCGATGGCGAAATGGTGCGAGCGGTGCGCGCCCACCACGCTGTCGTCGGCGCCCAGGTGGGCGCACACGCCCACGGCCACCGGCTCCTGGCCGGCGGCCAGGTGCATTTCACCGGGCACGGGGCCGGCGCCGATATCGAAGGCCAGGCCCTTCTGGATCTTGGGCGGCAGTTTGCCTTCCAGATATACCTTGGACATCGTCTCTTCGTATTCACGAATCTCGATCATCTTTTCGTACATCCACAATAAATGTTGCGGTGTCGGTTTCATAAGTGCAGGTCTCCTTCAAGAATTTTGGTGGCACGGCGCGTCGCCAGCGGCGCGCATGCGGCTGACTCGGCTTACCGGCATTCAGCAAAATCAATGCCACCCGGCCGGCGGCGCGCTGCGGCGCAGGCGGCAACGGGCCGCCAGGCCGCGCCAGCACTGGTGTTGCGGCTCGCGCGGACCAAACTCCGCCGCCGTGGCGACGGCCGCCGCCGGGCCGCCGGGGCCGCCGCGCGGCGGCATGGCGGCGCCATCTGTCGCAAGGGGCCGGGGCGCCGTGCGACACCTGTCTCCGCCGCGCGGCGCCGCGCCCCGCCCCCGCAGCGGCCCGCCCAGAGCGCGGCAGCGCCGCCGCGCATCCTTTTTTGCAAGTGGCACCGATTTTGCTCAGTGCTTGCTGGCCGACACCGCCGCAGCCGTCCGCCACGCGGGCGCACCGACGGAACGGCCCACCTCCGCAGCCCATGCTCGGGGAACCAAAAAAAAACTCAAGGAGATGTCGTGAGAAAAGGAATCAGCAGCAGCACCGCAATCCAACGGAAGGCCCTGACCGTCTTGGTGGGCGCCGCCATCGCCAGCCAGGCCGGCGCGGCCGTGGAATTCGAAACGCCGTCCGGCTGGAAATTCGGCACGGACGGCTGGATCATCGTGCAAGCCCACAAGCAGAACGGCGAGACCAAGGACACCACCGGCTTCCGCATCACCTCGGGCACCACGCCCAGCCTGATCGCGTTCAACGTCACCGCGCCGGCCGTCGACGGTGTGACCTTCAGCAGCCGCGTGGGCCTGTACATCAACGCCCAGTCGGGCGAGGGCAACTTCCGCAACGCCGGCAACGTCGGCAACACGGGCGCCCAGGCGCTGGACCCGCGCGAGATCTGGGGCAAGGCGGCGGCCAGCTGGGGCGAGGTCATCTTCGGCAAGGCCTACAGCATCTACCAGGGCGAGGCCGTGCTGGCCGACGCCTCGGTGCTGGCCGGCGGCCTGACCGGCTACGACAACGTCAACACCACCAACGCGCTGGCGGCCACCTTCAACGCCGGCTATCTGTACACCAACTTCAACGCCGGCGTGCGCTACAACTCGCCACAAAGCGAGCCGCTGACCTTCTCCGTCGGCATCTACGATCCGAGCCAGATCCGCAACGTGTTCGTCGGCAGCGGCGCCGACCAGACCACCTCGCCGCGCGTCGAGGCCGGCGTCTACTTCAAACCGCAACTGGGCGACGCCAAGGTCAAGCTGTACGCGGACGCCACCTACCAGCGCGCGCAGGACTGCAAGACGGCCGCCGGCATGCCATGCGCCAGCGACCAGGTGACGACCTCCGGCGTGTCCGCCGGTACCACGGTCGATCTGGGCGCCTTCAACTTCCACCTGTCCGGCTTCAGCGCCAAGGGCCTGGGCTCGCTGCTGATGCAGGACCTGGACGCGCTCGACGCCGACGGCCGCGAGCGCAAGAGCCGGGGCCTGTTCACCCAGCTCGTGTACCACCCGACGCCCGCGCTGTCGCTGCGCTACAGCTACGGCCGCACCACCATCGACGACACGGCCGCCACGCCCGGCCACGTGGCCCGCTCCAACATCGTCGGCGTCTACTACGCCGTCAACCAATACCTGACCACGTACGGCGAACTGGCCAATTCGCGGTTCAGCCGCAATCCCGTGTTCAACACCAGCACCGACACCAACTACGCGACCGTCGGCGCGCGCTTCATGTGGTGACCGTCCCCGAGCACCAGACCAACAAGAGCAAACACCACATCATCACCGGAGAAGACAAATGAACCACCCCCTGCGCAAGTCCCTGCACCCCGCCACCCTGTGGCCGATGGCCGCCGTCGCCATCATCGCCGCCGCCACCCTCAGCGCGCCGGCGCCGGCCGGCGCCGTGGCCCATGCGATCGCCGGCCCCGGCGACGCCGACCCGGACAACTGGACCCAGTACCACCGCACCTCGAACGCCTGGCGCTATTCGCCGCTGGGACAGATCAACAAGAGCAACGTCAAGAAGCTCAGGACGGCGTGGATACACCAGCCCGGCGACATCACCGCCGGCCTGATCTCGACCCCGCTGGTCAAGGACGGCGTGATGTACTACGTGGCGCCGAACAACAACGTGTTCGCCCTCAACGCCGCCACCGGCGAGCGCCTGTGGGCCTACCAGCCCAAGCTCGATCCGGTCTCGTCCCAGAGCTTCTACGCCACCCTGAGCCGCAGCCTGACCATGGGGCACGGCAACATCTACCTGGGCACCATGGACGGCCGCTTCGTCGCCATCAATGAAAAGACGGGCAAGGAGGTGTGGTCGACCCAGCTGACCGACCTCAAGAAGTGCTTCGGCTGCCTGTTCTCCTCGTCCCCGATCCTGGCCGGCGACGTCCTGATCGGCGGCTCCACCGGCGGCGACCAGCCGCAGCGGGGCAAGATCTACGCCGTCAACGCCATCACCGGCGAGAAGATGTGGACCTTCGACACCATCCGCGACGATCCGAAGAGCTGGCCGGGCGACACCGGCGAGGTGGCCGGCGGCGGCGCCTGGCTGCCGGGCACCTACGACGCGGCCTCCGACACCGTGTTCATCGGCACCAGCAACGCCGCGCCCGATTTCTACGGCGACGGCCGCAAGGGCGACAACCTGTACACGGCCACCCTGCTGGCCCTGGAGCCCAAGACCGGCAAGCTCAAATGGCACCGCCAGGAGATCCCGCACGACACCTTCGACTACGACTCGGCCTACGAGGCGCTGATCCTCAAGAAGGACGGCAAGGACGTCATCGTCCACCTCAACAAGAGCGGTTTCGTGTTCGTGATGGACAAGGCCGACGGCAAACTCGAGAACGTGTGGCCGCTGAGCCAGACCTACAACTTCGTCAAGACCATCGATCCCAAGACGGGCGAGCTGATCGGCCGCAAGGAGCTCCCGGCCGGCAAGGAAAGCGTGCTGTGCCCGTATCTGCTGGGCACCCGCAGCTGGAACCCCGGCGCCTACAACCCGAAGACGGGCCTGTGGTACACCAACGCGATGGAGGTGTGCGAAACAGTGGTGCCGGGCAAGCAGGAGACCAAGGGCATGGGCATCGCCTCGCTCTATCTGGGGGTCGACAAGCTGGAGGCCGTGGCGCCGCCCGGCCAGCCGGCCGAGGGACGGCTGGACGCGCGCGACCCGCTGACCGGCAAGCTGAAATGGAGCGTGAAGTATCCGATCCCCGGCCTGGGCGGCGTGCTGACGACGGCCGGCGGCCTGGTGTTCAACGGCGACCCGGCCGGCTACGTCCACGCCTATGACGCCGACAACGGCGCCGAACTGTGGAAGTTCCAGACCGGCTCGGGCATCCGCGCCGGCATCATCAGCTACGCCGTCGACGGCAAGCAGTACATCGCCGTGCCCAGTGGCTGGGGCTCGCTGGCGCCCGGTTTCATGGCCAGCGCCTTCCCCAAAATCAAGGACCTGACCGGCGGCGCCGCGATGGTCGTGTTTGCTCTGGATTAAGCCCCATGGCGGGCGGCCCCGGCCGCCCGCCTATGGCCCGCCACCCCATCGACGATCACCCACGACAGGAGTCACCCCATGCGCAGCATCCCCACTTCGATCCAGCGCGGCCTGATGCCGCTGCTGTTCGCCGCCGCCGCGGCGCCCCGCCCCGCCCTCGCCGACGCCCCGCAGCGCCCGGACCTGGACAACCCCGCCACCATCGCGGCCGGCGCCAAGCGCTTCAACCAGAATTGCGTCTATTGCCACGGCAATCAAGGCTCCGGCGGCAAAGGCGCGGCCCTGCAAGGCCGCCACGACCTGACCCCCGAGTATCTTTTCCAGACCATCAGCAACGGCAAGACGCGCGGCAGCCTGCTCATGCCGGCGTGGAAGGCAGCTTTCTCCGAGCAGGAGATCTGGGAACTCGGCAGCTACATCCTGTCGTTGCGCGACGTCGGTCCGAAGAAATGAGCGCCCCCCGTCCGGGCCGCTGGTTCGGCCATGCCTGCCTGCTGGGGGCCTTCGCGCTGTGGACGGGCGCGGCCGCCGCCCGTCCGCTCGACGCGATGATCGCCTCCCACCACTTTTCGGTCTGCGCGGCCGACAACGCGCTGCCGTACTCGCGCAACGACAGCGCCGCGCCCGGCTTCTATCTCGAGATCGCCGCCGAGATCGCAAAGGCGCTGGGGCTGGAACTGGAGGTGGTCTGGCTCGCCTCCAGCGAGCAGATCAGGTTCACCGCATGCGACGCCGTGATGGGCGCCCCCGCGCCCGGGGAGGAAACGGAGCGCGACGGCGGCGACCTCGACAAACTGAGGCCACGGCTGCTGACGATACCGTACATGCGGGTCGCCTCGCTGCTGGTCTATCCGCGCCAGCCGGCCGGGGCGCCATCGCTGGAAGCCCTGCGCCGTGGCCATGTCGCCGTGCCCAGCGGATCGGTGGCGCACCAGGTGCTCAACGAGGCCGGCGTGCCGGTGTGGGTGCGCTTCCACAACGACGCCGAGATCCTGGAAGCGGTGCAAGGCGGCCAGGCCGACGCCGGCGTGGTCTCGCAGATCGGCTACGGATGGTACCGGCGCAACCATCCGACGACCGCGCTGGTCGGTGTCGCTGACGTGCTCGACGCGCCCGGACTGCGGTTCGATGTCGCGATCGCCCTGCGGCGGACCAACCTGGCGACGCTGCACCGGATCGACGCGGTCATGCGCCAGTTGCGCGATGACGGCGTGATCGCGGCGATATTGGCGAAGTACGGCATCGACGCGCCGCCGCCCGCTCCCGCCGCGCGCCATGGGGTGGCACGCAACGGTTAGCTCGATGCGCTGCGCTGCGGTATAGCCGCCATCGCGCCGCCATGGGCATGGCCGAGCCGGAACACATCGACCGTCCGCGCCAGGCCGTCGGCCTGCGACTGCAGCGTCTCGGCGGCGGCGGCGGCCTCCTCCACCAGCGCCGCGTTTTGCTGCGTCACGTTCTCCAGCTCCGTGACCGCCACGCAGATATGGTCTATGCCGCGCTCCTGCTCGCCGCCGGCCGCCGTGATCGCCACCATGATGTCGGCCACGCGCCGCACGCTGTCGACGATCTTGCCCATCGTGGCGCCGGCCTGACCGACGAGCCGGCTGCCGCTTTCCACCTTGTCCACGGAATCGCCGATCAGCGCCTTAATTTCCTTGGCTGCGGTGGCCGAACGATGCGCCAGGTTGCGCACCTCGGCTGCGACCACGGCAAAACCACGGCCCTGCTCACCGGCGCGGGCCGCTTCCACGGCGGCGTTCAGTGCGAGAATATTGGTCTGGAAGGCGATGCCGTCGATGACGGACGTGATGTCGGCGATCTTGTTTGCCGAGGCATGGATCGCAGTCATCGTCTCGATCACGTCGGCCACCACGGCGCCGCCCTCCTCCGCCACGCCGGAGGCGCTGATCGCCATCTGATTGGCCTGGCGCGCGTGCTCGCCGTTGCGCTTGACGGTGGCCGTCAGTTCCTCGATCGAGGCCGCCGTCTCCTCCAGCGAACTGGCCTGGCGCTCGGTGCGGTCAGACAAGTCCTGGTTGCCGGCCGCGTTTTCGATGGCGGCGGCTGCGATCAGTTCGGTACCGCTGCGCACCTGCGACACGATCTGCACCAGGCTTTCGCGCATGTGCTTCATGCCGTGCATCAGGCTGGCCGTATCGCCAGGTCGCACGGTGATCTCGCCGCCCAGGTCGCCGGCGGCGATGCGCTGGGCCACGGCGCGCGCGTAATCGGGTTCGCCGCCCAGCTGGCGCAGTAGCATGCGGGTCAGCAGCAGCGCCGCACCTATGCCGCAGATCACCGCCGCCGCGCTCAGCAGCAACAGCAGCGTGCGGCCGTTGCGGTAGGTCGCGTCGATGTCGGCGCTGGTGGCGTCGATGGCGGCGCGCTGCAGCGCCAGCAACTGCCGCATCTGCAGCAGGTATTTTTTGGCGCCGGGCAGATAGTTGCTCTCGAACACCGTGCGGGCCTGGAACAGGCGGCCGTCCGTGCGCAGCTGGAACACTTCCTTGCCCGACGATTGATAAACGGCGCCACTGGCGACCAGCTCGGCAAACAATGCCTTTTCTTCGCGTGAGGCCAACAGCCCGGCCAGCTTCTGCTGCAGCGCTGCGGAGCGGGCGGCGGCCTCGTGGGTGGCCGTGTCGAAATAGGCGATCAGACTGGGGTCGTTGCTCTTGGCGGCCGCCGTGGTCCGCGCGACCGCCGCGTTGGTCACGGCATCCCAATCGCTGATCAGGCGTTCCTTGGCCAGCGAAGTCTGGATCATGGCGCGCGTCGCTTCAGCCACCGCTTGCAGGCGCCAGATGCCTATCCCTGCCACCAACAACATCAACAACAACACGGCGCCGAAACCAGCGGCCAAACGGGTGCGAGTCTTTATATTTTTCATTATTCCGCCAGCAAGACATTCAGGATGATCAGCACAGAGCAGTGCCAGGGGCGCAGCGTCGGGGCCTGCCCAGGCGGCCATGCCACACTTCTGCCGCATTCCGGCCATCGTAGCGAGTGTCGACAGGTGGAACTAATGAATAATTTCGGCCTGCCGATATCCGGACCGATATCGGCGCGGGGGCGTGCGATTGACCACGCCCGTCACGCCATACCAAAAAGACAATGGATAGCGGCACCGTCGGCGCCAACGCGCCCCAGGCCTGCGGCGCCGCCTTTGCCGCGCGCGAGCTGGACAAGGACTGGGTCGCGATCGCCTTCTTCGGCGAGAGCGCGGCCAACCAAGGCGCATTCCATGAATCGCTGAACCTGGCCGCCGTGCGGAAGCTGCCGCCGGTGTTCAACTGCGAGGACAACAAATACGGGCCCTGGCCGACGCCCCACCCAACGGCGGGACCAGGATCCGGCAGCAGCAAAGAGGCCATGCAAAGTGCGCCTCGTGCACAGCCTCAACTACCCCAGCGAGCTGGAATACAGGAGCGAAATCACGTAGAATATCCAGTTGGCTCCACGAAAGCCTAACCGGCCTCGCTTACTTTTACCCGATGCTCTTCCTGACTCAACGCAAACGCAGTCTGCGCGCGGTAGTGCTGCTACTGATGTGCTTTGTGGTGCTCACGCCGCTGGCGGGGAGTCGCATCTTCGTGCGCGCGGCGCTGCAGCGCGCTGAGTTCTATGCCAACGTGGTACGGCATGACCACGAGACCGCACCGATGGCCCGTGCCGCCGCGGATGGGCATCACATCGCGACCGCGCTCACCGCGCACCATGTCAACTTACTCAATCTGTTCCTGCATCTGAGCGGAATCTTCGTCCCCACCATCTCGACGGACTGGCTGGCCCGCCCGAACGGCGGCGCGCTGGCGATCGCGATCACCGCGCTCCCGGAATGGGGGCTGGTGTTCGCCATCTTCGAGCCCCCCAGGCACCCCGCCTCCTCCTTGCCTTGATCCGTTGACGCTCCCGAGCGTCAGACAACACAAACGCAGCCGTTGGCGCGCGAGAGTCAGGCACGGCGCCAGCTGTTCGGGCGAGCGGTCCTTATCGCCCGCAGTCCAGCGGCGCCATCGCCTCTCCGCGCCATCGGCAACAACATCGAGGATGGCATGCACACGCCATTTGCAACAGCGCCGCAGGCTAAGCCCGGCGTGAATATCCGCACAACCACGTGCGACACGCTCCACCACGTAACCCGGATGCTCGAACGGCTTGAACTGGCCGACGCCGTCGAACTGAACGAGACGCAGGCCGGCCTGCACCTGGCCCTGAAAGGCAATGTCGCGACGCGCATCGCCGCCGGCGCCGACACGCTGCAGATCGCGGCGCGGCTGGCGCCCGCCCAGGCGTCCGGCACGCCGGCGCTCGAACGCGAGATTCTGGCCGCGCTCCTGGCTTCGCCTTTGACGCTGGCCTTCCCCGACTGGGCCGAGTTCGAGTCCTCCGTACGCACGCGGCGCCACATCGCCGAGGCCGCGGCCCGCACGCAGCTCGCCTTCGACACGCGGGCGATCGAACGTCCCCGGGATTGCTGGAACTATTCGGAGGACTTGGGCTTCACGATCCGCCCGGGCGTGCCGCTCATCGAGGCACTGGTCCGGACCACGCAGCCGGCGCCGGCCGGCCCGCGCTACGCCTTCTCCTGCTACCGCGCCACCGAGTACGTGATCCTGCTGGGCCTGGCGCGCGAGCTGGCGCAGTCCAACCCAGAAATGTTGCGACGACTCCAGCAGCGCTGGGAACGCAAGGCCATCATGTCGGGCGCGTTCCATGAAGCCTTCCTGGTCGAGCATGGCTCGATCGAGCAGCCGGTGCCAGCGCGCTACTACGTGCCGGGCGACCGGGTCTGGTTCCGCAACCCGGACGCCGCGTCGTCCGACATCAGCGGCTACGAGGGCTCCTGGGTCATCTACCTGGGCGGCGGCCTGTTCTCGAACTTCTGGCAGCCGGACGCGCCCTACACACTGGAACGCAAGTGCCTGGAGGTTTACCACTGGCGCCACGGCGTCTACGTGGACGACGAGGGCGAGCCTCGGATGAACGAGCAGGAGGTCAATGACCGGGTCCAGCGTTCACTGGCCGGCGCCGAGGAGGTCGACGCCATCGTGGCGCGCATGATGCGCATGCGCGACCCGAAGGGTGTCTATGCCGAGGGTGGCTGCATCGACGCCTCGCGCGAATATCCGCGCTTCGTCCATGCGGCGACCACCGACATTCGACTCGATGTCTGACGATGGCGCTTCGTCGCCGCGCGCCAGCCCAGTCATCAGATGTGCAGCGCGTGCCCCAGAGCACGCAGCGCCGCCTCCTGGATCGCCTCGCCCAAGGTCGGATGCGCATGGATGGTGCCGGCCACGTCTTCCAGCGTCGCCCCCATCTCGATCGACTGGGCGAACGCGGCGGACAACTCCGACACGGCCTTGCCGACCGCCTGCCAGCCGACGATCAGGTGGTTGTCGCGCCGCGCCACCACCCGCACGAAACCATCCTTGGCTTCGAGCGACATGGCGCGCCCGTTCGCCGCGAACGGGAACAGCGCGTCGATACAATCGATGCCCTGCGCGCGCGCCTGCTGGGGCGTGGCGCCCACCGCCACCACCTCCGGATCGGTGAAGCACACGGCCGCGATGGCCGCCGGGCTGAAATGGCGGCGCTTGCCGCTGATGATCTCGGCCACCATTTCACCTTGGGCCATGGCGCGGTGCGCCAGCATCGGTTCGCCGGTCACATCGCCGATGGCCCACACGTCGTGCATCGAGGTGCGGCACTGGTCATCGACCTTGATGAAGTGGCCATCCATGTCGATGCGCAGTTTTTCCAGGCCAAAGCCACGCGTGTTCGGACGCCGGCCAACGGCGACCAACACCTGATCCGCCGCCAGCGACAGCTCTTCGCCGGCCGCATTGCGGATGTGCACCGCGCCTTCCCCGTCCAGGCCCAGCACCGAACTACCAAGGCTGGTTTCCACACCCAGACCTTTGAGCGTATTGGCCACCGGACGGCTCAACTCCGCGTCGTAGGCGGGCAGGATGCACTCCTGCGCCTCCACCACGTGCACTTGCGCCCCCAGCTTCGCATAGGCGATGCCGAGTTCAAGGCCGATATACCCGGCCCCCACCACCACAAGGTTGTCCGGCACGGTCTTGGGCGACAACGCCTGCGTGGCGCTGATCACCTTCCCGCCGAACGGCATGAACGGCAATTCGACGGCGGACGATCCCGTGGCCAGCAGCAGGTGCTGGCAGCCGATGCGCTGCGGGCTCTCGCCGTCGCGGATCACTTCGACGGTCTTGCCATCGACGATATTGGCCCATCCCTTGACGACGCGCACGCCGCTTTTCTTCAGTAGTGCCGCCACGCCGCCGGTCAGGCGCCCGACGATGCCGTCCTTCCACAGCACGGTCTGGCCGATGTCGATGCGCGGCAATTGCACGGAAATGCCAAGCGCCGAACCGCTGGCGTAATGACTGGCCTTGTCGAATTCCTCGGCGGCGTGGATCAGTGCCTTCGACGGGATGCAGCCGACGTTCAGGCAGGTGCCGCCCAGTTCAGCGGCTTCCACCAGCGTGGTGGCGATACCGAGCTGGCCGGCGCGGATGGCCGCCACATAGCCGCCAGGACCGCCGCCGATCACCAGCAGTGTCGTTGTGTGTTGGTTCATCTGTTACTCCACAAAGAGCATCGCTGGGCATTCCAGCAAGGCGCGGATGGCTTGTACGAATTGGGCCGCGTGCATGCCGTCGATCACGCGGTGATCGAACGAGGAGGACAGGTTCATCATCTTGCGGATGACCAGCCCACCCTGGCGCACCATCGGCCGCTCCACGATCTTGTTGACGCCGATGATGGCCACTTCGGGATGATTGATCACCGGCGTGGAGACGATGCCGCCCAGGGCGCCCAGGCTGGAGATGGTGATGGTCGAACCGGACAACTCGTCGCGCGTGGCCTTGCCGGTGCGCGCGGCCTCGGCAAGCCGCCCGATCTCCGCCGCGCACGACCACAGGTCGCGCGCCTCGGCGTGGCGCATCACCGACACCATCAGCCCGGCATCGGTCTGCGTGGCCACACCCAGATGGACGGCGCCGTACTGCGTCACGACACCGGCATCGTCATCGAAGCGCGCATTCATCTGCGGGAACTGGCGCAGTGCGACCACGATGGCGCGGGCCAGCAACGGCAGCACCGTCAGCTTGCCGCGCTCCTTGCCCCATTGCTCGTTCATGCGCGCACGCAGGGCCTCAAGCTCGGTGACGTCGATCTCCTCGACGTAGGAGAAGTGCGGGATACGACGCTTCGCCTCCTGCATCTTCTGTGCGATCTTGCGCCGCAGTCCGACCAGCGGAATGGCCTGTTCCGTGTGGATCTCGCGGTAGCCGCCGGCCAGCGGCGACGCGGACGGTACGCCCTGCGCACCGCGCGCGGCGTAGGCGTCCAGGTCGGCGTGCTGGATACGGCCGGCCGGGCCGCTGCCGTGCACGAACTGCAGCTCGATGCCCATGTCCCATGCGCGCTTGCGCACCGCCGGCGACGCGAGCGGACGTTCGCCGGGTGCGCGCGCCACGCGCGCGGGAGCGGACGTGGACGCGGACGCCGACATCGCCGGTGCCGGCGACGCCACTGGTGCCGGCGACGCCACTGGTGCCGCAGATGCCGCTGGCGCTGCCGCGATATGCGCCGGAACCGCCCCGCGCCCCACCGGCGCCGCAGGCACCGGCGCCGGAGCGGCCGGCGTCGCCGGCGCGGCAGATGGCGCGGCATTCGGCGCCGCAGATGGCGCGGCTGACTGGCCGCCCGGCGCCTTCTGGTTGCCTGCGCCCTCCACCTCGATATGGATCAGATCCGACCCCACGGCCATCACCTGGCCCGCCGCGCCGCCGAGCATGGCCACGGTGCCGTGCACAGGCGAAGGAATTTCAATAGTGGCCTTGTCGGTCATGACATCGGCCAGCACCATGTCCTCCGTGACCGCGTCGCCCACCTTGACATGCCACATGACCAGTTCAACTTCCGCGATGCCCTCGCCGATGTCCGGCATCTTGATGACGTGAATACCCATCGTTATGCCTCCACCGTACGTTTGAACGCCGCGCCCACGCGCGCCGGCCCCGGGAAATACGCCCACTCCTGCGCATGCGGATAAGGCGTATCCCAGCCCGTCACACGCTCGATCGGCGCTTCCAGATGGTAGAAGCAATGTTCCTGCACCAGCGACACCAGTTCGGCGCCGAAGCCGCAGGTGCGCGTGGCCTCGTGCACCACCACGCAGCGGCCGGTCTTCTTGACCGACGCGACGATCGTCTCCAGGTCCAGTGGCCACAGGCTGCGCAAGTCGATGATCTCGGCGTCGATGCCGGTCTCGCGCGCGGCCGCTTCGCTTACCCAGACCATGGTGCCGTAAGCGAGCACGGTCAGCTGCGTGCCCGGCCGGAAAATGGCCGCCTTGTCGAGTGGGACGGTGTAATAGCCCTCGGGCACCTCCCCGAGCGGGTTCTGCGACCACGGCACCACGGGCTTGTCGTGGTGGCCGTCGAACGGCCCGTTGTAGAGGCGCTTCGGTTCGAGGAAGATCACCGGATCGTCATTCTCGATCGAGGAAATCAGCAAGCCCTTGGCGTCGTAAGGATTGGACGGCATCACGGTGCGCAGGCCGCACACGTGGGCGAAGATGGCCTCCGGGCTCTGGCTGTGGGTCTGACCGCCGTAGATGCCGCCGCCGCACGGCGTGCGGATGGTGATCGGCGCGGTGAAATCGCCCGCCGAACGGAAGCGCAGCCGCGCCGCCTCGGACACGATCTGGTCATACGCCGGATAGATGTAGTCGGCGAACTGGATTTCGATGCACGGCCGCAGGCCGTAGGCGCCCATGCCGATGGCCACGCCGACGATGCCGCCTTCCGAAATCGGCGTGTCGAACACGCGCGAGGTGCCGTATTTCTTCTGCAGGCCCTCGGTGCAGCGGAACACGCCGCCAAAATAGCCCACGTCCTGTCCGAAGACCACGACGTTGTCGTCCTTCTCCATCATCACGTCCATCGCCGAACGCAGCGCCTGGATCATCGTCATCGATGTTTTCGTTATGTTTTCCGCCATCTCAGATCCCCAGTTGCTGACGTTGCACGCGCAGATGTTCAGGCAGTTCCTTGTAGATGCCATCGAACATTTCAGCGGGACTGAAGGTGTGGCCGCTGGCCATGGTGCCGTACTGCTCGGCCTCCTTCTGCGCGGCCAGCACCTCGGCCTCCAACTGCTTCTGGGTTTCCTCGTGCTCCTGCTCGGACCACGCGCCGGCCTTGATCAGGTACTGCTTCAGGCGCGCGATCGGATCCCCCAACGGGAAATGCGACCAGTCGTCGCCGGGACGGTACTTGGACGGATCGTCCGACGTCGAGTGCGGACCGGCGCGGTAGGTCACCCACTCGATCAGGCACGGCCCGAGGTTGCGGCGCGCCCGCTCGGCGGCCCAGCACGACGCCGCGTACACAGCCAGGAAGTCGTTGCCATCGACACGCAGCGACGCGATGCCGCAGCCTACGCCGCGCGCGGCGAAGGTGGTGTTCTCGCCGCCGGCGATAGCCTGGAAGGTCGAGATGGCCCACTGGTTGTTGACCACATTGAGGATGACGGGCGCGCGGTACACGTGGGCGAACGTCAGTCCGGTGTCGAAGTCCGCTTCGGCCGTGGCGCCGTCGCCTATCCATGCGGAGGCGATCTTGGTATCGCCCTTGATCGCCGAGGCCATGCCCCAGCCCACGGCCTGGATGTATTGCGTCGCCAGGTTGCCCGAGATGGAGAAGAAGCCCGCCTTCTTCACCGAGTACATGACCGGCAATTGCCGGCCCTTGAGCGGATCGCGCTCGTTCGACATCAGCTGGCAGATCATATCGACCAGTGGATAGTCGCGCACGATCAGGATGCTCTGCTGGCGATAGGTGGGGAAGCACATGTCGTCCACATTCAGCGCCAGCGCCTGCGCGGTGCCGATGGCCTCCTCGCCCAGACTCTGCATGTAGAACGACATCTTCTTCTGGCGCTGCGCCATCAGCATGCGGCTGTCGAAGATGCGGGTCTTCATCATGGCGCGCAAGCCCTTGCGCACAAGCTCGACGTCGATTTGGGGCACCCAGGGGCCGACGGCGTTGCCCTCGGCATCGATCACGCTGATCAGCGAATAGGCCAGATCGCGCGTATCCATGGGCGCCACGTCGACCTCGGGACGGCGCACGGCGCCGGCCGGCGACAGGCGGAGATAAGAAAAATCGGTTGCGCAACCTGGACGTCCCGTCGGTTCGGGCACGTGCAGGCGCAATGGTTCAGCCTTGCTCATTCAGATTCCTTCATGTGCGATGGTGTCGCACTTGGTGTGGTCAATCGCGGCGCGCCCGCTGCGGATAGCGGCGGGCTGCCTGGACTGTGGAACCGCCCGTTGCGGAACGCAAAGCGGGCACGAAAATTTTCCTCAAAAGCAACGCTAGGGTAACATGATTTCCAGCGCGCATGCGCACTGGAAAGTGGTGGAAAAGACGTGAAAATCAAGGTTGCAAAAAAAGTTCAACCTTGCCGCAGTTGTGCGACGGCGGCGGCCAGCGTATTGACACCCCAATGCTCCACATAGCGGCCATCGCGCACGCGCACGACATCGATCACATCGATCGCAATCTCCCTGCCCGTCGCCTCGACGCCAAGCAGCGCGCCGATGTGCTTGCCCGAGATGGTCTTCCGGGTGATCACTTTGTCGCCCTCGCACAGTTGCTCATGGATGTGCACCTGCAGATCGCCGATGGCGGGCCGCAACACGGTCGTGAACGTGCGCCACATGTTTTCCGCGCCGCGCAGGGCCTCGCTTGGCGCCGACCAGTTGACGAAATCCGGCGCCATCAGCGCGTCGAACGACGCCCGGTTGCCTTCCCCGATCACTTCACGGTTGAAGCGCGCGACTATCGCCTTGCGGTCGCCGTCGTCCTCCTCCGGCGACGCCGCCATTGCCAGCGCGTCGGCCCCCGCCATCAGCCGCATCGGCGCGGCGGGATCGGTCACCGCCCGCCACACCGCCTCGGCGACGTCGCGTGCCTGCGTCACGGGCGCATCGATGTTCTGCACATTGGCCAGCATGCGCTGCCGGAATTCAGTGTAGGCCGCGTGCCCGCCCTGCCCCATCAGCCGGCGCGCGTTGTCGCCGAAGCGCGTTTCCGGCGAGCGACCGGGCAGCACGAGCCGCACGCGGACGTCGAACGGCGCCAGCTCCAGCGCCAGCGATTCCGTGAACGCATTGACCGCCGCCTTGCTGCCCGTATAAACCGACAGCAAAGGCAGGGATTTGAGCGTCACACTCGACGTCACGTTGACGACCACACCGGCACGCCGCTGCCGAAACTGCGGCAACACTGCCTGCGTCATGGCGATCGTGCCGAGCGTGTTGGTCTCGAACACCTGGCGGATATTCGCCGCCGTACTGTCCTCCAGCGGCGACAGCAGGCCAACACCGGCGTTGTTAACCAGCGCGTCGATCGGGCCGGCCGCTTCAAGACAGTGGCGGATGCTGTCCGCGTCCGTCACATCGAGCGGCAGCACGCGCAGGCGCTCCGCGTTCGGCAGCAGGCTGTCGTCGGGCGTGCGCATCGTCGCGACAACACGCCAGCCCCGGTCGAGAAAGAGCCGCGCGGTTTCAAGACCGAAACCGGACGAGCAACCAGTGATAAGAACAACAGGCACAGAGGACATGAAAACTCCATCGGGTTGGTGAAGTCCGTACGATAGAGATAAGCACCCGGACCAGCTATACTTTTAAGTCCATATTTTTGTTGAGATCGTCCAATGATTGATCCACTCGCAGAAGTCGTGACCTTGTTGCAGCCGGGCGCGCCGTTCTCGAAGCTGGTCGTCGCGTCGGCGCCGTGGGCCGTGCGCCGCACCGCGACCGGGCGCCCTTTCTATTTCGTCGTCCTGGAAGGCGGCTGCCACCTGACTGTGGATGGACCAACGCACAGCGAGACGATCACGCTGAACGAAGGCGACTTCGCCCTGGTTCCCGCAGCCGGCAGCTTTTCGACATCGAGCCTCGACCGGCAACCTCCCGGCCCCGATGAAGAGGTCATCACGCAGGTCACGCCGATGCCGGGCGGCGCGCGCGTGGGCGATCCGCAAGGCCCGGTCGATGTGCGCATGCTCGTTGGTCATTGCGAGTTTGGTTCGCCCGATTCCGCCCTGCTCGTCTCGCTGTTGCCGCAATACGTGCACATACGCGGCGTGCCGCGCCTGGCAACGCTGGTGCAGATGGTGGGCGATGAATCGCGCGCCGACCGGCCCGCGCGCGACATTGTGCTGTCCCGGCTGCTTGAGGTGTTACTGATCGAGGCGCTGAGGTCGACGGCGGACACCGGCGCCTCGGCCGGCCTCGTGCGCGGGTTGGCCGACCCCAAACTGGCGATCGCGCTGCGCGCCATGCACGAGCACCCCGCCGCCGCATGGAACATCGCGCAACTGGCGCGCGCGGCGGCTATGTCGCGTTCGGCCTTCTTCGAGCGTTTCAGCCAGGCCGTCGGCGTGGCGCCGATGACCTATCTGCTGGCCTGGCGCATGGCGCTCGCCAGGCAGCTGTTGCGGCGCCGCGAACTGAAGATCGCCGACATCGCGGAGCGCGTCGGCTATGGCTCGGTCAGCGCGTTCGGCGTCGCATTCACGCGGCACGTCGGCATGCCGCCCCGGCGTTATGCGCAGAGCGAACCGGAAGAAGCGGCTGCCGCCTGATGGCTTGACCGTGCGCGTGTCACGCGCGCAGCGTCAGCAACAGTTCATCGAGCCGTTCGAGGGTGGAGGCCATGCCCTCCTTCATGCCCATATCGATGACCTTTTGCACGTCTTCCGGCGAGTTGTACTGCACGACCGTGGTGACCAGCGTGTGTTCCCTCAGATCCGAGAACGTGACGTCCCAGCGCGAACGCGGCATGTCGACGTTGACGACGCCGGTCTCATCGGTGAAGCCGTCGAGCGCCGCATAGCTGTCGATCGGGTGGATGGCCAGGTAATCGACGCGGCTCCAGTAAGCCTGCCCATCGGGCGTGACCATGGCGTAGTGCCAGTGGCCGCCCTCCTTGAACGCCATGTGTTTGGTCCGGGTGCTCAGCGGCTTGGGCGCGAACCAGCGGTCGAGCAAAGCGCTCTGCGTATGACAGTCCCAGACCAACTGGCGCGGGCCGGCGAACTCCCGCCTCACGGTGAGCGTGCTGTTTTCCTTGTCGACCACAAAATCGAATTGAAGCTTAGCTGCCATGCTCGTCTCCTTGCAATTGTTCCAAAAGGTTGTCCAGATTTTCGTACCGGCTGCACCAAAGCGCCCGCTGCTCCTCGAACCAGCGCTCGGCCGCGGCGAGCTTGTCCTGCTCGAGCGTGCAGGTCCGCACCCGTCCGCTCTTGCTGCTGCTGACCAGGCCGGTCGCCTCCAGCACCCGCATGTGTTTCATGAACGATGGCAGCGCCATGTCGAACGGTTCCGACAATTCACTGACCGTCGCCGGACCCGCGCCGAGCCGGCGCACCACGGCCCTGCGTGTTGGGTCTGACAGCGCGTGGAAGATCGCGTCCAGCGCAACCGAATAGTTATCCATATGGCTAACTATAGGCGCAAAAAAATGGGAACGCAACACCTTTCGATAGAAAAATGACACCCTTTCCAGCTTTGCTTGGTTTCAACTGGGACATTTTGTCATAAGAAATGGCCAGTGTTTTTAGGTACTATGCTTCCATCGCGACAGATCGAGTCGGGCAATCATCAGGAAAGACGCCACATCATGAATTGGGTCCCAATATTCTTAGCAACATTCAAAGTGATCGTGCTCGGCATCGGCATGTTCTACGCCATCAAGTGGCATTACGATCAAGGCAAGAAGGAGGACAAGGTCATGTACGAGCCGCGCGCCGTGCTGCGCGCGGGCGGCAAAGCGGCCGCAGTCTTCATGGTGGTGCTCCTTGCTCTCGGGTTCGTCACCTTCGCCTTCAGCAACATGCTCGGCCTGGACCTGAACTACCTGTAACGGCAAAGCATAGCAGGACGATCATCCATGCCCCGCCCGGCTTCACAGCCCGGCGGGGCATTTTCATTGGGCAAGATTTCAATTGAATCACTCTTGCCCAGTCCGGCCGAATCGGGTGTAATGCGGAATGCAAACATATTAACTTTACAACTCATGCTCCGCGACCTGCTTTCCCTGTTCAGCCAACAGACGCGCTTGCTGCGCCTGACCACACCGCTGGGTGCCGACCTGCTGATCCCCGAGTGCGTGCGCGGCGAGGAAGCCCTGAGCGGCGGCTACCGCTTCCAGATCACGGCCTTGTCGCAGGACGCCGCGCTGTCGCTGCGCGCGCTGATCGGTCAGCCGGCGCTGCTGGAGCTGCAAACCACGCGCCAGGCGCCGAGCCAGATGCGCCCTTTCCACGGCCACATCACGGCCGCCGCCTTCGACGGCGCCAACGGCGGCCTGGCACGCTACACGCTGACGCTGGAACCATGGACAGTCTTTCTCGGCCGCAACCGCGACAGCCGCATCTTCCAGGACATGACCGTGCCCGCCATCCTCGACGCCGTGTTTGGCGCGTGGCAAGGCCAGGGAAAGCTGGTGCCGGCCTGGCGTTTCGACCTGCAGGACCCCGGCCGCTACCCGGTGCGCAGCCTGACCACGCAATACCAGGAAAGCGACCTCGCCTTCGCCTCGCGGCTGATGCATGAGGAAGGCCTGTTCCATTACTTTGTCCATACGGGCGACCCGAACAGCCCCAGCTTCGGCACCCACGAGATGGTGATCGCCGACGACAACAGCAGCTTCAAGCCCAACCCGCAGGCGCAGGTGCGCTACACCCAGCCCGGCGCCGTCATGCGAGAAGACAGCATGGACCGCTGGCGCAGCGAACTGCGGCTGCAAACCAACGCGATCGAACTGCAAAGCTGGGACTACCGCACACTGGACCAGCGCCCGGTCGGCGCCGGCGGCCAGACCGAACACGTGCTGACCAGCCGCGACGCGCCCGGCGCCTATGCCTACGCCTCGCGCGCGCAGGGCCAGCGCATCGCCGACCAGCAATGGCAGGCGCTGGAAGCCAGCCGCGAAGTGTTCACCGGCGCCGGCACGGTCCGCACGCTGTCGCCGGGGACCACCTTCACACTGAGCGAGCACGCGCTGTCGGACACGCAGGACAGCAACTTCCTCGTAACCCGCGTGCTGCACCAGATGCATAACAACCTGACCGCCCAATTGCACGCGGGCTTGATGCAGCGACTCGGCGAAAGCGCGCTGGGCGCAGCCATCGCCGCCGAACAGTCGGGCAGCCTGCACGCCACCGGCAAGCAGGCCGGCGAGCGGCCGCTGTACCGCAACCGCATCGACGCCATCCGTAGCAGCGTGCCCTACCGTGCCAGCGGCACGGATGGACAAGGCCGCCTGCTGCATCCGCGCCCCACCGTGCAGGGCCAGCAGACTGCCATCGTGGTCGGCCCGTCCGGCGCCGCCATCCACACCGACCGTGACCACCGCGTCAAAGTGCAGTTCCACTGGCAGCGCGGCGACGCTGGCCACAGCCGCCTCAACCATCCGGCGCCGGACAGCCACAGCGGCGCGCCCGGCGACGACAGTGCCGGCACCTGGGTGCGCATCGCCACCCCGCTGGCCCCGGTCGCCGGCGCCAACTGGGGCAGCAACGCCGTGCCGCGCGTCGGACAGGAAGTGCTGATCGACTTCCTCGACGGGAATATCGACCGCCCGGTGGTGATTGGCGCCGTCTACAACGGCAAGGGCCAGGACGACGCCCAGCACAACCAGGTGGCCCAGGGCGGCGGCGCCAGCACCGGCAACGCGCCGGCCTGGTTCCCCGGCCAGGCCGATTCCCACGCGCACCCGGCCACGCTGTCCGGCCTGAAGAGCCAGGCGATGGCGGCCAGCCAGGCCGGCGCCGGCGCCTACAGCCAGCTGGTGTTCGACGACACGCCCGGCCAGCCGCGCCTCGGCCTGCAGCGCCACGCCGCGCCGCATCAGGGCACGGACGAACTGAACCTCGGCCACCTGCGCCACCAGACCGACAACCAGCGCCTGCAGCCGGCCGGCTTTGGCGCCGAACTCAAATCCGAGCACAGCACCGCGCTGCGGGCCGGCCGTGGCATGTTGCTCTCGGCCGACTTGCGCAGCGGCGGCGCCGGCGGCCAGCTCGACGCACGCGAAGCACAATCGCAGATCGAACAAAGCCAGCAGCTGCAAGCCACGCTGGCGAACACCGCCAAGGCCCAGAACGCCGTGCTGAAACCGGCCACCGCCACGAACGCCGATGCCGGCGAGCTGCCAGCCATCGCGCACATGCAGGCGAGCGCGCAGGCGTTGGCGGCCACGGCCGGCGGAATGGGTGGCAACGGCGGCGGCGGCGCCGGACAGGCCAGCGCCTACGGCGCCGCGATGCTGCAACTGTCGACACCCGCCGGCATCGCAGCCGTCACGCCGGCCAGCGCCATCCTCGCCGCCGGCACCAGCAGCAGCCTTGTGGCGGGCCAGGACATCAATCTGGCGACCCAAGGCAGCAGTCTGCACGCGGTCCGCGACGGTATCAGCCTGTTCACCTACGGCAAAGCCAGCAGCGCCACCAAGCCGAATCAGGAGACCGGCATCCGGCTGCACGCCGCCAGCGGCAAGGTCAGCCTGCAAAGCCAGAACGACGCCACAAACCTCACCGCCGACCGCACGGTCACCTTCGCCAGCGTCACCAAGGACATCCGCGTCGCCGCCAAAGAGCACGTGATGCTGACCGCGCAAGGCGCGTGGCTGAAGCTGGAAGGCGGCAACATCGAAGTGCATGGCCCCGGCACGATGAGTTTCAAGGCCAGCATGAAGGAGCTGACCGGCCCGGCAAGCAGCAGCATATCGTTGCCAGCGCTACCAAAGAGCCAGGAAATCATTGATGCGATACCGAACCCGATCTTCAGTCAGCAGATCAACGCGAGCGCGCTAATCACCAGATACAGGCAATTTGCCGGAATGCCTTATCAAGTCTGGCAAAAAGGCAAACCAGTGATGCTGGCATCGGGTCAGTTCGATGATACTGGGATGTCAGCGCGCCTGTTTACTGAGCAACAAGAGGATTTGCATATCCTGGTGGGCGACGCCAGTTGGGAAGTCGTGACTCCCGAGGAAGCTGTCACGCCAAGCGCCAAAGGAGACGGCTATGAAGGTTGAAGCACCCGATATGGTGCGTGTCGAAGCCGGCGACACACTGTCCAACATTGCTGCAAAAAATGATGTCAGCGTGAAGGAACTTTTGGCGGCCAACCCGCAGATTAAAAACCCCAATATGCTGGCGCAGGGTCAGCGTGTCCGCATTCCAGGCAAGCCGATCTCCTTCACACTGCGATTCATCAACTTGGCCAACCGGCCGCCGGCCGGGGTGCGCTATAGGATCCGGCTTGGACCGAAGCTACTCGTTGCCGGCAAGGTAAGCGAGACAGAGAACGAGGCCCATATGCTGGTAGCGGAAGGCGACCGGCTGTCGGTCGACGCCCAGCGCTTAGGCGAGACGTCCCTGAACGAGGTGGCGCAGTTGGTGGTCAGCCGCCGTCATCCGGTCATGCTACTCCGGATAAATAGCGCCAAGCTCCCGAGCGGCACTTCCCCGCATCCGAAAACGCCGGCGTCGCCGCAGCCGCCGGCCGGCAAGCCAGCGACGCTGCCGGCAACAAAAGCGAACGATCAAGGTGTGGACCATGCCAGGGATAGCAATCCGCAAGCACAGCCGGAACATCAACTGCTGCCCGGGGATTGCGCATGCGGCAAGGACATCACCATCGATCAACTTGCTGCGATTTTTTCGAGCCGAAAGAAAGCGGACTTGAAGCCATTTTTGGTGCCTATGAATGCCATGATGAGCAAATACGCCATCAACTCGTGTTTGCGCAAAAGCCACGCGCTCGCCCAGATCGGACACGAGTCGGGCGGCTTGCGGTATCTCGCCGAAGTACTGCCAAAAGGAGTGAAGGAAGCAGACGTCTACGACGGCTATAAAGGACGAGGCCTGATTCAGATTACTTACAAAAGAAATTACGAACGCTACGGTAACTTTGTCGGCAAAGACTATCTGGAAAAAAACAAGGCCAACCTTGAAAAAATCGATGACGCCACTGATTCCGCAGGGTGGTATTGGAGTAACGGCGCGGCAGAGGACCTGAATCCCTATGCGGACAAAAACGATTTGCTACAGATTTCCACGTCCATCAATGGCGCCTTTAACGGCTTCGATGATCGCGCGGCGATCTTCCGGCGCGCCCATGCGGCTCTGCTATGTCCATCCTGTAAAGTCATAGCAAATCGGAGCGCGCAATATCTGGGCTTTGACAAGAGCAAGATTTACGATCAGCGCGATGTCGCCTTCGCCTGGGGGTACTGGAACGACCCGAACTCCTCCAAAAAAGGGCTGGCGAAAAATGCGGCGGCCGCCAACGCCGGCTACGCGCGATTTCTTGAATTGAATGAAAAAAAACCCATCAAAAAGCCACGCTTCGGCTTCAAAAAAACGGAAGACATGATTAAATTAGCTACGGACCGCACCAAATGAAAAGACTTTCCCTTATCGTTCTGCTCTCCATGTCGGAAGCAATACACGCATGCTCCGCTGCCGCAACTGGACCGGATGTAGCGAAGTATCTGTCCCAACAAGGATGGACAGCCTTCGAGAACCGAGCCAAATTCGCCAATCCCAGCCAGGATATTGCGCCGGTCATGTACTACGGCAAAGGAATGAATGTGCCGAGCTGTGGCTTGTTAAGCGCTGCTACCGGCACGCCAAGGTTCATCGAGATACTGGCGGCGGAGACCGGAGAACAGTATCCCCATTGCGCCGGCATCAATGACGCTGCAGCCTTCAAATTGGCGGGAAAAGAATACCTGGTGTTTGGGTATTTGGATCGTGATACGCGGGATGAGACTTATGAGCAATTTTTCTACGTCTTTAAAGACAAGACCGGAGATTACTCGACAGACGAGCAACTCAACCAGGGGGCAGGTAACGCCGCCAACGAATTGCCAGCCAAGAAAGCTGGCGCCAATGCTGCACTGAAAGCCATCGATGGCGTCCGCCTGGCGCGCACGTACATGATGAAAAAGTCACAGCCCACGCTGGAGCTGCAGTCGCGTGATCTGATCGCAGATAACAAGGGGGCCTTTGCTGTATTTCTGAATAAATCCTCCGCGACCTGTTCGTTCGTGCTCGACAACGGCATCGAACTGAGTACCTACAGTAGCGAACTCTTCGCGGAGCATCGTTCCTGCCAAGATTATCTCGCTTCAAGCAAATTCGATGCCCCGGACAAAACCTACTATTTAGGCATGTTCAAAGGCGGCGACGCTTCAACGAAAATTGCCATTTTCTCGATCGCGAAAAATACCTCCGCTGTCCGGGCCGAAAAGGAACTAGCGTTGTCCGCCGCTGCCACGCGTAAAGTAGCCGATATCAAATCGCTCAAGGCTTATCTGGCGGAAGTGGAGAGAAAAAAGGACAAATGACGCCATTAACAGCGATCAGGCATATTACGCTGCTCTGGGTCTGCGCACCCGCGGCGCTTGCAACTTCGCTTGGTGCGGTCTGGTTTACCAACCCCACCGAATGTGGCGGCGCGTTAGTCAAAGTGCGCTCCCTCTGCGAGGCATCGCAACACGCCAATGCGGCGCGGCAGCGCAACACCGGCTGTGCCGAACAACAACTGGTCATTGTGCGGCCCGGACATCGACGCGTCGTCCGCGACTTACTGGAGCACGAACCGGTGGGCGATGATTTTCACGTCGCCACCGCGCTGCGATGCGTGGCAGCAGGCAGGCAATACTATCTGCTGCTCTCGCTCGACACGGGCGGCGCTTGCGAGACCTGCGAAACCGAGGCCATCATGGGCTTAGATGGAAATTGGAAGCGCTACGGCAAGTACTGGCGATCAATCCCAGCCACGGAGCAGAACGCCATCAGCAAGAGCGAGCCGAGTTGGCGGCAGGTGCCGGTCTACTTAATCACCAACACCGTGCGCGATATAGAATTCGAGCAATGAAGACATTGCTGATGTTGGTCGTGTGCAACGCGAGCCTTGCCGGCTGCCTGGTCTCCCCGGCCAATGCCGAGCCCTGCGCGCATCCCGATCCAGCCGCGCTGCCCGCCATCTGGAAGGCGTTCCGCGCCGCCACGCTGCAGGGCCAGCCGGAGGACGCGGCGCGCTACTACCGCTTCCCCCTCAAGCTGCTGTCGCCGATGGATGGCGAAACGCCGCTGAAGATCGCCCGCCCCATGTTCATCAGGAACTACGCCGAGCTGTTCCAGCACAGCCCAGCCGACAGCGAAGTCGGCCTGCTGACCGCAATGAAAAAAACCACCGGCAAGGAATATGTGCCGCAGGTGAAATTCGACGAATCCAAATGCGCGTATGTCGGTCCAACCCGGATCGAAGACTACAACTTCGTCTACGATAAGAAGTCCGGCTGGCTGGTCGAGTCGCTGTTTTATGGCAACGACTACGACATCGCAAAATCGGCTGGCTTGGATCGCTAGGAGCGATTAGAGATTAACGATCCATCGCTGAGCGTCTTCGACGAAATTTAACCGGGTAGATTTACCTCGATCGTTCCTTTATTCCCCGAGGACTCTCGTCCGGATAGAATTTTGAGGTGATCAGCTCTACTGAATTGTCCAGATAGATGTGCACAGCCAAATATCGCGCGCCCTCGACCGGCCGCAACACTGGCTGGTTTGTCGCCACGATAGTCTCGCCATTGTGCGGCGCGCCTTCGGGGCCGCCTAGCACCCAGGTCACTTTTTGCGGACCGATATTCAGCGTCACTCCGGAAATCGAACTGCCGCCGGTCTGAGGATACGGACCGGAGCTATCACCACCCTTGCCGTCAACAAATACATCGAAGATCGGCCGATCCAAATAGCTAAAGACAACCATGTTGAGAGTGACGTTCATCGCCTTGGCAGTGCATGCGGCTAACGCCAATAGCATCGCTCGCAGGCTCAATCGGCGCGTACACGAAAAGCTATTTCCCGGTTCTTTCATTGTCCCCCCTTGGGATAATCCCGTAGCAGCCTCCCGACACCGCTAAACGTCAATCTCTTCTGGAGTTCTGCGATGGGTGCTCGCGTATTCCGAAGCCCTGTGCTCCCGCAGTTGTTCTATCACTGCATAGCGGTACTTCTCATCTCCACCAAGGTAGACCACCCGAGGATCAGAAGGCAGCGTCGCATCCTTTGCAAATCCCGCCAACGAGTCATGTACCAGGCTGTCAAAAAACGAAATGATCTTTTCGTCTTTCAAACCAATGTTGTGGATGTACTCGTTCTCGTACGCATCCATTAGCACCTTGTAATGTGGGCGTAAGTCTTGCCGTTTGCCTTCGGAGGGATTGCTACCGAGCGTATTTCCCGGAGCACAAATATCGCGTATTGCGACCCAATGCGCTCCCGCCATCGTCGTGGACATCCTTGAAATACGTACCAACGCCCGGAACATAGATTCGATAAAGTCCACTGCCAACTTCATCCCGTCTGTGGCACCGATACAACTTGGCGACATTACTGTGCTTATTCATCCCAACTGACGCCATACTGGCAGTTGGCGACAGTACTTTCAGCTTCAACGCAGGCTCCGCAATCATCGTCATCGTTTGATCGATGGCATCGCGCAACGCGGCGCTATCTGGCCCTCAGAGGCGGACTCTTTTCGTCGCCGACCGAGTCATTCTTTGGGCTCTTGGTCATTGGGGCACCGTGGATAAGGATTTTGCTCCTGCCGCCGCTGATCCAGTGACAAGCGAGGCAAAGAGAGCTCGGACGTTATTGCAGCCTTGATCGAACCATCAGGGTAAAAGTGTACTTCCATGTATTGAGGATCGGACGCCGCGAGAACCTCCAGCGGCGCATCCTGCTCCTTATAAAACCTGTACAGCACGTCGTGCATTTGCTTGGACATAGAGTACTGTCTTGAGAAATAGCACCCATCAGATTGCCATCGCACTCGGACTTTCGTAATCTTTGCATCAGGATGATAGAGCGCACAGCACACGACACCGCCGCCTCCACTGGTTGGCGAACTAACGTGAATGTTGCCACCGCCCTGCCCGTCTATGCTGAGAGATCCAATTGACCTGTTGGTGTAGTTGTAACCTACAATTGCAAGAGATGTCATGCGACCGTGGTTCTGCGCCGTAGCGACATGGCCACAGGCGGGCAACAAGACCAACAGCAGCGCTGCCGACCATATAGGGATAATTTTTATTCTAGACTGCACTTACGAGCTCACTTTCCCTTTTCGCTACCGCATCGCTTAACGTAGTATTTCCAAACGATCCGTTCATAGCGCTCCATAATTGCATGATACTTTTCTCATCCAAGGCTTGTTCAGTATTCACGTCCATCTTCAGTTGAATTTCCGACGCCCCAAGTAATGTGGAGCACCTAATTCAAGCTGGAGCTTGTGGATGAAAAATACAGGCGCGTGCGGTCAGCGTATTGTCTTTAAGACGCTATCCCATAATGCCATCGCACCCTTCTCATCGAGCGCACTATTTCCTTTCACTTCCATTTCAAGATGAATTTCAGGCGCCGCCGGCGATGGAGTGGACCGCATGGTCTCCATATAAAAATTCAACTCTTTCTCGTCACGGTTTTCGCCCATCTTGAAGGATCCAAGCCACTCTTGAGCTCGCATTCCGGCAACCTTCAATTCGCCCTTGCGCAATACGGACTCGCGCAAGTCGAACTTCTTCAAAAGAGAATTCGGTCCATCTATTCGTTGCAGCAGAGTATTCCCTGTAGTGGGCGCATAGGTATCCACCCCAACAGTGAACGTTACCTCCGGCCGCGCCTTGTCAACGAAACGCAGCCTTGCAGACTCCGACCGGAATTTCCCGTTGATACCCAGTCCACCATAGCAAAAGATCTCCGGACGCCGATGGGCGAGCTGTTGAACAGGTTCTATTTTGGAAAGCATGGCAAGTGCCAACGCCTCGGCCTTCTCCACTTGATTGTCGTAGGAGCTGATTTTAGCGACCACATAACTATCATGGGCCAACAAATGGACTTCGCTCTTGTATGCATCGTCTATCACCAAAGTGCGAAGCAAGGTGCCGCCCCCCTCAGTCTTCTTCACCAAAACTAATTTGTTCGTCGTGTCACCACTCACTGCTGCGAGTTCAGCATGCCGAGCTGATAGTTTTTCTTCAAAACCGGCTGTCGTGATATGTGGTGAAATCATCAAATCGATACTTGCTTCCTCAACTTCATTCTGATCTGGCGTGAATATGCCCAAGGCGCCCCCCACCAGGGCGTACCCATCGGGAAGATCTATCAGGCTATGTCCAATGCAGTGCGTTTTCATCGCTAAGTTCATTTTTGGAGTAGAAATGTTTTCATTTTTTTTGGTGTCGCACCCTGTTGCTAGAAGCGCGATAAGGACGAGTGTCAGGATGTGTTTCATGCTGATTTGGCCAATGCGCATATTTTTGTGATGGCGTAGTGTGTTACTCGTTGCGCGGTTGGGTTCTTATAGGACGATTCATGCGAGAACCCTTCCAGGCGAAATTGTTGCCGAATGTGCGCGCCACCGTCTCGCCGCGGAGCCATGCCGGAACTTGCTGGAACCGTCCCGTCGCCCCTGCCATCCGGCAAATTGCACCTGATTTCCCAAAAACTCGTGTCATAAGTGGAGGTGTAGACTCCGTAGGCCGTCGGCACGATCTGCATCTCAGTCTTGCCACCGATGAATATTTGGTTTCTCCCTTGCTCCCGGACCATCTGATGCGTGTAGGTTACAGTATCCTGCTCTGCAGGCCGCGTTCCTGATGCAGGCAGCGTTCCCTTTCCCATACTCCATTTAATGGTCTCAAAGCTGGCCTGTTCCCCATCACCAGCGCCGTAGTAGACAAAAGTGTGTGGATGGTATTTTCCCGCAATTTGGCGGTGAAAATCCTTGGCAAGCTTTATGTTCACCGAGAACTCTTTCCAACGAATCGGCGTACCTTGGTCTGGCGAAAGCCATTCTTCTCTGATCAGGCCCCACCATCTATCCTTGACCAGGTAAATTTCCGTGTAGGGATCGGCTACGGGCAAATTCACGATGCTTTTTCCATGCTCATCCTTTACATGAAGCCATCGTGACTGATACCCTTGTGATGGCAACAACTGCAGCGCACCGGGTGCCTGCGCGAAGACAGCGGTCACTTCCTGTCCCGTCAAGCCGATGACTAACGCAGCGCCGAAATCCTCATCCTTCATCCCGACTTTACAACGGCGGTAAGCAACGGCAGCCCCTACCGAAGGCATGACCCCATGCACTATCCCTGCGATTTTCTCTTCCATACTTGGTAGTTGCGCACAATATCGCGCCACCAACCCACCCATTGAGTGAGTTACCAAAATCACTTGATGACACTTGAACGCACCACGATTGTTCTCGGCGATGATCTGATCAATCCGCATCTTGAGCCGTTTGCCCGCAACCTCGTTTGAAGCCAGCCAGTTATAACCAAATGCGTATACCGGAAACCGGCACTTCGCCCGCTTCAACAAATCGTCGGATAAAACTGGCTCGGTTGAATGCCCCTGCTCGGCCACAGTCGGAAGTCCGCTCATCTCCATGGGAATACCAGGGTAGAGTCTTGGCTCTGGGGCGTGCGTCCCGGGTTGAGGTATGGCACTGACCGCCTGATAAAGGAAGTCTTCCCATTTGGCTGGATTGAAGCCCTGACCATTCATTTTATCTTCTAACCACAACAGAAATTCATGGTAGCTCATTTCACTCACCTCGCCCCATCCCCGCTGCCTGTAGACCTCCTGCTGAGACACTGTACCCACTAATTTCGTGGGGACATTGCCATTTGCGAAGACCTCGGTCCGATCAGGATGAAGCACAGTCTGGCGGGGACCTGCATTCTGGCCAATCCACCGCTTGACCAAGCTCAATGGCTTACCTCCGGTACTGTTTAACAACCAAACTGGTGTGCGTTCTGGTGAATGATCACAGAGGTTGCTCCCCATGATCCCCGGCACAAAAACGATAGGAAGCGACAACATCGGCGGCATGGTCAGCTTAACGGTATCCTGCAGGTTGGTTCCTGTCAGCTGCCACGTAAAAGTTGGCTTACCATGTTCATCCGGCCGAGCCAGCTGGCCGCGTTCCTTCTCTTTTGGAACAATTGCCATACATTTTTCCTGTTAATTAACCGCGCCCAAAATTACGATCTTGAGATCTTCCGGGCAGAAGCCTTGCTGCAAAGGGATGTGACCTTCGGCATCCGTCACACCCTCCGTGCGGCCACCGTCGTCTTTCAGGATCACATATCGCATGTTCTTCACCGGATCGCCTGCCGGATCCAGCAATTGGAATTTCTCGTCGAATGCCATCGTGCCGCGTGGCAGTACTGGCATCTCGTTGCTCAAGCTCGCGGGTCCAGTAAAACTCTTCTTGCCAGCCTGGATCATCAATTTTCCCGGGCACTGCACCGTAATATTCCCGCCCTCAATCGTGATGTTGGCGCCACCCGCCGTCGACAAGCTGATGCTCTTGGCCGCAGCCCAATCCACCTCCGCATTCGCGCTAATGACGCTGACCCCGTCGCGCGCCTGCACCCTCAGCTCGTCGGCCTGGGCCTGGATATCGACCGCATCCTTGGCCGCGATCATCTGCAAACCCATCCCGCCCTCACCCGGCTTGACGGCCCCAGCCAGCACGCCGATCGCCTGGCCGCTGTGCACGCGCATCTGGCCGCCGGTGACGAACTGGCTGTCGCCGCCACTCATCAATGCAATCGCCTCGCCGTTGGCCAGCTGTACCGCCTGTCCGGCCGTGACGCCAATGCCGCTACGACCGCTGATGGCGATGATCGGCGAACTGGCGTGCGGCAACTGATCGTCGCCTGGCGCGGTCTTCTTATCGGCCGCGTCGGCACGCGCCGCGTCCAGGCTGGCGTTGCCGACCATGCCGGACACCGCCGTCAGCATCGCCTGCAACGGCGCCGCCTTGTCATCGAGCGCGCTGGCGTTGGCCTTGGCCGCCCCGACGTGTCCGGCCAGCGCCACCGTCTGATGGGTCTTGGCCGCCTCGCTGAACGTCTCGCCCAGCTTGACCGCCTGCTTGAGCAGCGCGATGCCGGCCGCGTTGTCGCCGGCCGGGTCGCGCGCGTCCGCGCCGTGATTGATCGCGTAGCTGCTCACCAGCAGCCCCGCGCCGCCGCGCACCGCGCCATACGCGTCGGTGCGCAGTTCGGCGCCATGCCCACGCAGGCTGCCGCGATAATTGTCGGCGCTGTGGATCAGATGACCCAGAGTCAGTTCGCTCGCCGCGTGCGTCGAGCGCAGCTGCACCCGGCCTTGCGCATCGGTGTCGTCGAACAGCAGCTGGTTGTAGCCGGCGCCGCCGAACTCCTTGCTGCGCACGCCCCATTGCGCGGCGGCGTTGCGATGCCCCGCGCTGTCGGCCGAGGCGCCGTGCCACAGCGGGCTGTTGCCGCCGGCCAGATTGCCCTGCCCCGACGGCGCGTGATCGGCCGCCGGCCGGAAGCGCGACGCGCCCTCCGCGCCGGCGCTTTGCGCTCCGGGCGTCGGCGTCACGCCGCCCTCGCCCTGGCCGTTGTACAGCGCGCCGATGATGATGGGCCGGTCGATATCGTTTTCGATGAACTGCACCAGCACTTCCTGGCCGATGCGCGGCAGGAACTGGCTGCCCATGCCGCCGCCGGCCGAGCGCTGCGCCACCCGCACCCAGCACGTGGCGTCGCCGTTGTCCTGCCAGTGGTAGCGGATGCGCACCCGCCCCAGCTTGTCGCAATACAGCTCGTCCGCACCCGATGGCTGGGCCAGTCCATCGGCGCCGACCACGATCGCGCTCTGCGCGCCGCGCGCGGTGGGCTTGGGATGGCTGCGGCCGTCGCTGCCGGGCAGTTGCGGACGCCAGGTCACGTCGGCGGCCACCGCCTCGAAGCTGTTGGCGTAGCCGGTCTGGCGAGCCTGGGCGATGGTCAGCGCGTAGTCGTCGGGCAGGTCGGTGGCGATTTCCTCCAGCAGTTCCGGGATCGGCCCGAACAGCTCGGCCAGCGCCTGTTGCGCCGGCGATGGCAGGTTGTTGACGCCGACACTACGCACCCGCAGCAGCACGTAGGCCGGCGCGCTATCCGCCACCGATTGCAGCGGCCCCTGCGTCAGGGTGAAGCGGGTGCCGGCCATCATGGTGCGCACCGTCGAGCGGCCGCGCCACAGCTGGGCGGCCGCTTCCCTGCCCTGCATCTGCAGGTCCGCATAACGCTGCGCCTGGGCGCCGCTGGCGTAGGCGTATTGGCCCGGCACGTCGTAGCTCTCCAGCGCCGGTAGCTTGCCGGAGGTGAGCTGCGACGGCGTGCTGGCCGTTACGGCCTGCTTGGCCTTGTAGTCGTAGCTGAGCAAGGTCGTCAGCGAAGCCGTCACGCTGCGCCGCGCCTGCAGCGCCTGGATGGTGTCCGACGCTTCCCCCGCGCGCACGCCATGGAAGCGGATGCCGCCGCCGGCCTCGCTGCTGGGGTCTTGCGGCGTCGCGCAGTCCTGGCTGCTGTCGGCGAACAGTACCACGCCAACGCCGTCGTCGAGCTGTTCGTAGCGCCAGGCCAGGCCCTCCTCGGTCAGCAAACGCTGCACGAATTCGAGGTCAGATTCGCGGTACTGGCAGCAATAGCTGCGCGCCACCGCGTCGGCCATGAACGGCTCGGCCTCCTCGCTCCAGCGCCATTGCGCCAGCGGCGCGTAGTCCTCGAACACGGCGTCGACGATCTCGATCACGGTCTTGTCCTGCCATACGCGGCTGTTGCGCACCTGGCTCAGGCGCCACAACCACGGTGTCAGGCGCAGCCGGAAGCGGGCCAGTCCGCCTTCGCTGCCCAGCATGGCGGCCTGGGTGATTTCACCGTGGAACTGGGTGCGGCTGCCGTCGGCGAGGCTCACCGCCAGACTGGCGCGCCGGCCCAGCAGGGGCTGCAGGTCGATCAGCGCATTGGTGGAGAGCACGATGAGGTCGCGCGCGCCCACGCCCTGCACTTGGTCGTCGGCGGCGAAGGCCTCGACCAGCAGGCCGCCGGCGCCGAGGTCGGCGCCGCTGTCGTCGTCGAGGGCGAGTTCGTACAAGCGCGTCGCGCTGGAGAATTGGGCCAGCGCAGTCACTACCTGTTCAATCAAGGCAATGCTCATGACGCGTCAACCGCCTTGGCGGCCGTCGCCCGCCGCTTGCATTCGGGCTCGTTGCGCGCGGTCGTCGAGCACAGATGTTCGCGGCATTGCTCGGCGCCGGCCTCGTTCATCAGCCCGCACTGCTTGAGCTGGTAGCCGGGCGTCGACGGCGCCTTGCCCGGCTGGTTGGTCTGCACGTGCGCCATCAACGCGGCCAGCAATTTCACGTCGCTGTCCTGCCGCGCCGCCTGGCGTTTGGCGGCGGGTTCCGTCTTCCTGGCCAGCTCAATATGTCTCCTGGCCGATTTGTCCGACTTCTTGTGCTCGGCGAGTTTGGACTTGGCCGGGGCCGGCGCGTGGTGCGGCCGTTCCAGCGCGGCGGTCAGTTCGTCGTGTTCGGTCTTGGCCGGCGTGTCGTTCAGCACCTCTTTCAGCGCGCGCGTGTGGTCGACGGGAGGACTAGCGGCGGCGCTGTCTTCAATGATGGCCGCGACTGGCGCGGCGACGGCCGGTTCGACCGGTTCGGTTGGCGCGGCTGCGGGCGGGGCCGGCGGTGACGTCAGGGCCAATTCTGATGCCGGCTCGACGGCGCCATCCGGCCAGGCCAGCGCCGCCACGGCCACTACCAGCACCACCACGGCACCGGCCGCGGCAAGTACCAGGCTCTTGCGCTTGCGCTGACGGGCAGGCGCCGCTGTCGCAGGCCGGCTGCCGCCTTCCAAGCCGTGCAAGATGCCGCTGCGGCTGGTGTCCGGCTGTGGCGCTTCAGATAGCAGACTGGGCCGACCGGAGGCCGGCGGGCGTTGGTCATCACGTTGCAAAATATGCTCCCTTGTTAATTTCGCATTACTTTACGACATTCAAGAAAAACATGCCGCACGGATAGCGAACACGGCTATTCAATCGTGCGCAGGCTTGTCATATCTTTAATATATACTTCAAAGCAATGCTTTTTGGACACTAAAATTGGCGCCTCAGGCGCGTATCGAGGTTGACGTGTTGTTATTAGCGGTATCCCTATATTTCGTGCTCGCTTGCCTGATCGGCTGGCTCGTGCTGTTCCCGTCCGGCCGCGAACTGGTCGGCGCGGCGCTGGCCGGCGCGGGCGCGCGGCTGCAGCAAGGACTCGGCCGGCTGGCGCGCCGGCGCCGCGAGGAACTGGGCGCACTGGCGCAGTCGGGACGCGGCTCGGTGCGCAGCGTGGGCACCTTCCTGTCCCGCCACTACCTGACCAGCATGGCCGGACTGACCTTGCTGTGCGTGCCCCCGCTGCTGGCCGTTTTGCTGGCGGGCAAGCCCGCATTGAGCGGCTACGACGCCTCCACCCGCGAGATCAACCCGCAGGTCGCGGGACTGCTGGAGGGTGAACAGCTGGTGCCGCCGCCCGCGTTGCCGCCGCTGGTGTTCAGCACCAACGAGGTGCAGCTGGAACGTCCGATGCTGGTCTCCGCCAGCCGCGACTGGGCCCTGCTCGACAACGCCTACGCGCAGCGTCTGCTGATGGCGTTCCGCATCATGAAGGAAAAATACGGCTACGAGATGGCGCTGCTGGAAGGCTACCGCAGCCCCGAGCGCCAGGACCGTCTGGCGGCGCTGGGCAGCGGCGTCACCAACGCGGCCGCGTTCCAGAGCTGGCACCAGTACGGCATGGCGGCCGATTGCGCCTTCCTGCGCGACGGCAAGCTGGTGATTTCCGAGCGCGACCCGTGGGCCATGCGCGGCTACCAGCTGTATGGCGAGGTGGCCGAGTCGCTGGGCCTGACCTGGGGCGGCCGCTGGAAATTGATGGACTTCGGGCACACGGAACTGCGCCGCGCCGGCGTCATGAAAAAATAGGAGAGCAGCATGGCTGGACCAGTCATCGTATTAGGCGACAAGACATCGCACCACGGCACCGTGGTCGAGGCTTCACAAATGAGCGACAGCGGCGGCAAAGGCATTGCCCGCGTTGGCGACAAGATCACCTGCCCGCGCCACGGCGACGGCACCATCAGCAGCGGCGATCCGAGCATGCTGGTCGACGGCAAGCCGGTCGCACGCCATGGCGACAAGACCTCCTGCGGCGCGACCCTGATCGCGGCCCAGCAGGCCACCCTGGACCAGGTGTAGACGATGACCGTATTGCGCAACCTCGCCCTGACCGGCGTTGCCTTCGGCGGAAGCTGGGGCGGCGCGATCTGGTACTGGCGCGAAACCAACCGCATGCCGGCCACCAGCGAACTGGCGCTGACCATGCTGGTGCTGCCGCTGGCCCTGCTGACCGCGTGGTGGCTGGGCCGCAAGGCCTGGGACCGCGTCAGCATGCCGGCGACGATGGGCGGCGCAGCCACGCCGCAGCCGGCCGCCGCCGAGCCGCCGGCCGCAGCACCGCCGCCAGTGGCGCTGGCCATCGCCGCGACAGCGGTGCGGGCCCCGCATGGCGACTCGGTGGCGGAACTGCGCGCCGCGCTGGCGGGCAACCGCGCCCGTCCCGGACTCGATCCCGAACTGTATGACGACGATGGCTATCCCATCCTGAGCGCGCGCCTGCCGGAGCCCGGCCACGCCGCCCGGCGCGAGCAGCTGGAACAGTGGCGCCGGCTGCAGGCGCTCGACGATCCCCGTTTCGACCTTGCGCAGTGGCGCGCCTTGTCCGCCGCGAGCGCGGTGCTGGGCGAGCTGGCCGCGCAGGCCTGCGCCCATCCGCAGTTGGCCCCATGGCTGGACCAGCAACAGCTGCGCATGCAGGGCAGATTGCCGCCCGGCGCGGTCCCGGCGCCCGCGCCACCGGCCCTGCGGATACAGGCGCTGTGGCCGGACGAATGGCGGCCCGCGCAACGGCAGCTGGCCACGCGATGGCTGCGCCATCTGGCGATCGAGGCCGGCTGGCCGCAAGCGCTGCTGGCCGCACCCGCGCCGGAGCAGGACAGCAACGACGATGCCGGCCGGGCCCTGGCCGCATTGCTGGCGCACGGCAGCGACGATCGCCAGCCCTGCCTGGCCATCGTCATCGCGGCCGGCTCGCACCTGAGCGAGGAAGGCGTGAGCCGCCTGTCGAACCAGGACGCGCTGTTCACCTCGGCCCGGCCGCAAGGCCTGATTCCGGGCGAAGGCGCGGCCGGCCTGCTGCTGGCCGATGCCGCCGGCGCCAGTCTCGACGCAGGTAGCGTGCTGCAGGCAGTGGCCACCAGCCACCGCGCCAGCTCCGCCGACGACGTCAAGCGCGACACCGACACCAGCCTGGCCGCCATCGCCACCCAAGTGCTGCACGACAGCCAGGCCAATCCGGAAGCCATCGCCATGGTGACCGCCGACACCGGCCACCGCACCAGCCGCGTCACCGAGTTGATGCGGGTGGTGACGGCCGCCATGCCGCAACTCGATCCCGGCGCCGACGTGATCGGCGTCGGCGCCAGCTGCGGCAGCTGCGGCGCCGTCACCTGGCTGACCGCGCTGGCCTTGGCCGACGCCGAAGCGCAGGAGCGCGCCGCGCCGGTGCTCTGCATCGGCAACGAAGATCCCTACCGCCGCTACGCCGCGCTGCTGCGCCCGGCGCTGGCGGCTTGACCACTCACAGCAACCGAGTCCTATCATGATGCAAACATTCTGGTCCTTCCTGACCCACCGCCGCACGCTGACCGTGATCGGCTGGCTGGCCTTCACCGCGCTGCTGTTCATCGCCGCCGCGCTGCTGCAGTGGCCCGCCTCGGTGCCGTGGACGGTGCTGGGCCTGGCGCTGCCGTTCGGCGCCGCGCTCTGGTACTGGCGCCGCCGCCGGCACCAGCGCGCCGCCGGCCAGCTGGGCGACATGCTGGAGCAGCAGGCGGCCCGCCCGGCCAAGGCCGATCCGGCGCAGCGCCAGGAGACCGAGGTGCTGCGCACCCGCATGCTGGAGGCGATCGGCACCATCAAGAACTCCAAACTCGGCCAGACCTCCGGCAACGCCGCGCTGTACGAACTGCCGTGGTACATGGTGATCGGCAACCCGGCGGCCGGCAAGAGCACGGCCATCGCCAGCTCGGGCCTGCAATTCCCCTTCGCCGACAGCAAGATCGTGCAGGGCGTGGGCGGCACCCGCAATTGCGACTGGTTCTTCACCACCGACGGCATCCTGCTCGACACGGCCGGACGCTACTCGGTGGTCGACGAGGACCGTGGCGAGTGGTTCGGCTTCCTCGACCTGCTGAAGAAATACCGCAAGAAAGCGCCGATCAACGGCATCATCATCGCCGCCAGCGTGGCCGAACTGACCCGCAACCGCGCCGAATTCGCCATCGACCTGGCCAAGAATCTGCGCCAGCGCGTGCAGGAACTGACCGAGCGGCTGGAGGTGCACGCGCCGGTGTACGTGGTGTTCACGAAGGCCGATCTGATCACCGGCTTCAACGAATTTTTCCAGGACAGCGAACGCGCCGAGCGGGACCGGGTCTGGGGCGCCACCCTGCCCTACAGCCGCAGCACCAGCAGCGAGCAGGTGCTGGACCAGTTCGACGCCCGTTTCGAGGAACTGTACGAAGGCCTGAAGGACCAGAGCGCGGCCAACATGGCGCTGCAATGGCGCGAACGCATGCCGCCCGGCGTGTTCACCTTCCCGCTCGAATTCAATGCGATCAAGGCGCCGCTGCGCACCTTCATCGCCACGCTGTTCGAGGAAAACCCGTTCCAGTTCAAGCCCGTGTTCCGCGGCTTCTACTTCACCAGCGCGCTGCAGGAGGGCGAGCCGGTGTCGGCCTCGTCGCAGCGCGTGGCGCAGCGCTTCGACCTGCAGCTGCAACCGGCCGACCACGACGCGGCGCACCAGCAGCAGGGCTACTTCCTGCTCAACCTGTTCCGCAAGGTGATCTTCGCCGACCGCGATCTGGTGGCGCAATACGCCAGTCCGGCCAAGACCCGCATGCGCTACGCCGCCTTCTTCGGCGCCACCGCGCTGGCCGGCCTGGCGCTGGCCGGCTGGAGCTGGTCATACATGAACAACCGCCAGCTGGCGGCCAACGTGCAGGCCGACCTGGAGCAAGCCATCAGGGTGCAGGAGAAGTCGATGGATCTGCAATCGCGCTTCGCCGCGCTGGAGATCCTGCAGGACCGCATCGAGCAGCTGGACAAATATGAAGAACACCGGCCGCTGTCGCTCAGCCTGGGCCTGTACCAGGGCACGCTGCTGGACCGCAAGCTGCGCGAGGAATACTTCAACGGCGTGCGCGAAGTGATGCTGAAACCGGTCGGCCAGTCGCTGGAGGCCTTCCTTGCGGAGGTCAACAACAACGCGGCGCAACTGCAGCCGATGGCCAAGCCGGTGGCCGCCGCCGGCGCCGCGCCGGGCGCCGGCACGGCATCGTCGAATCCCGGCCAGGCCGAGGCGGCAGCCGCCATCAACAGCAGCGCGCAGCAGTTCAAGGACGCTTCGCCGACCAGCGCGGAGGACGCCTACAACGCGCTCAAGACCTACCTGATGCTGGGCGACAGCTCGCGCGCCGAGGCCGGCCACCTGAACGACCAGCTGACCCGCTTCTGGCGCGTGTGGCTGGACACCAATCGCGGCAGCATGTCACGCGAGCAGATGATCCGCAGCGCCGAACGCATGATCTCGTTCTACCTGGCGCAGGTCAACGATACCTCGTGGCCGCGCATCGACACCCGACTGGCGCTGGTCGACCAGACGCGCGACAACCTGCGCCGCGTGGTGCGCGGCATGCCGGCGCGCGAGCGCGTGTACGCCGACGTCAAGGCGCGCGCCGCGACCCGCTTCCCGGCGGTGACGGTGGCCGCCATCGTCGGCGAGCAGGACAAGGAGCTGGTGCTGGGCAGCTACGCCGTTCCCGGCAGCTTCACCCGCCAGGCCTGGCAGGGCTTCGTGCAGGACGCCTTCCGCGACGCCGCCAACCGCGAACTGCAAAGCGCGGACTGGGTGCTGAAAACGTCGTCGCGCGACGACCTGACGCTGGAGGGCAGCCCGGAACAGATCCAGAAATCGCTGGTGGAGCTGTACAAGAACGACTACGCCCGGGAATGGCAGAAGTTCATCCAGGGCGTCACCATCCGTGACCTGAACAATTTCGACCAGGCCGCCGGCGCCATCAACCGCCTGGGCGATCCGCAATCGTCGCCGCTGAACAAACTGATGACCACCGTCTACGAGCAAACCTCGTGGGACAACCCGTCGCTGTTCGACGCCGGTTTGCAGCGCGCGCAGCGCGGCGTGGCCGGCTGGTTCCGGGAGACCATCCTGCGCCAGAAGCCGTCGCAGCTCAACGTCAACCTGCCCGCGCCCGGCGGCGCCCAGCCCGCCGCCATGCCGCTGGGCCCTGTCGGCCGCGAGTTCGCCGGGGTGGCGCGCATGGTGGTGGCCAGGGACAAGGATGCCTCGCTGATGCGCGGCTATCTCGACCAGCTGTCCAAGCTGCGCAGCCGCTTCAACCAGATCAAGAACCAGGGCGATCCGGGGCCGGGCGCCAAGCAGTTGATGCAGCAGACGCTGGACGGCAGCGGTTCGGAACTGGCCGACGCCCTCAAATATGTCGACGAGCAGATGCTGACCGGGATGACCGACACGCAAAAAGCCGCTGTCCGGCCGCTGCTGGTGCGCCCGCTGATGCAAACCTTCGCCGTCATCGTGCAGCCGACCGAGGATGAGATCAACAAGGTGTGGGCGGCGCAGGTGGTGCAGCCGTTCCGCCAGACGCTGGCGACCAAGTATCCGTTCGCCACCGAATCGCGCGCGGAGGCGAGCAACGCGGAAATCGCCACCGTGTTCGGGCCGGACGGCGCCATCGCCAAGTTCTTCAACACCACCGTCGGGCCGCTGGTGGTGCGGCGCGGCGACACGCTCAATGCCAAGACCTGGGCCAACATGGGGATCAATCTGGCGCCGCCGGTGCTGGCCAGCTTCCCCGGCTGGGTCGCGCCGCTGAACGCCAACGGCGTCGCCAACGCGGCCGCCTCCAGCGGCGGCGAAGGACAGACCAACTTCGACCTGCAGGCGCTGGGCGCCGTCAGCGCCACCGAGTTCACCATCGAGATCGACGGCCAGGCGCTGCGCTGGCGCGGCCAACCGCAGCCCTGGGTGCACATGGCATGGCCGAATCCGCAGGGTGTGCCGGGTGCGCGCGTCACCGCCATCACGCCGGAGGGACGCAGCGTGGTGTTGTTCAACGAACCTGGCCATTTCGGCCTGAAGAAAATGATCGAAGCCGCAAAACGCAAACGCAAGGACAATGGCGCGTTTGAACTGACCTGGGACAACGCCGGCGTGGCCGTCACCGCCAACCTGAAGATCGTCGGCACCACGCCGGCGCCGGCCCAGGCGGCCGCGCCGCAGTCGAACGGCTTCAAACGCCTGCGCCTGCCGGACACGCTGACCGCCGCCGTGACGCCCGCCGCCAACGGCAGTGGCGCCACGCCGCTGCAGGCCCCGGCCGCGCCTGCGCCCTTACCTGCCCCCTCGCCCGCCCCGGCGGCGGCGCCGGGCAACGCGCCGCCGCGAACACCGGCCGGCGTGCTCCGCACGGCGGGAGCGCAGCCATGAGCCGCGGCGCCACCACCGCCAACATCGGCTACTTCGGCAAGGTGCCGGGCCGGGGCGATTTCGTCAAGGGCGGAGACAGCCCCGCCCTGATCAAGGTGCTGGACGACTGGCTGGCCCAGGCTATGGAGCTGATGAGCGCCGACGCGCGCTGGAAGCTCAATTACGACGCCGTCGCGCCGCTGCATTTCGCCTTCGTCGGCCCGCGCCGCCGCCACGCGATCGCCGGCCACATCGTCGCCAGCAGCGACCAGTCGTCGCGCCGCTTCCCGTTCCTGATGACGAGCAGCGTCGAGGTGGCGGAGCCGGCGGCCTTTGTCGCCACCGCGCCGCTGGTGTTCAACCGACTGTGGACGCGCTTGGCGGCGTTGAGCAGCAACGTGGTCGGCGCCGGCGATCCGGCGGTGCCGCTGCAGCTGGCCGCCAGCGAGGCGATCGAACTGGATCTGCGGGGCGCGGCTTACCAGGCCAGCTTCGACGACTTCCTCGAACTGCAGACCGTGGGCGGACTCGATGCGTTGTTGTCGCAAGCCGGCTTCCGGGGTTCGGCGCGCCAGGTGCTGCTGGCACTGGGCATGCTGCTGCAGCCGGTGCTGGCCAGCAGTTCCAGCCGGCTGGACAAGACACTGCTGCTGCCGCTGCCGCAGGATCCGATGTACCGCAACCTGGTAGCGGCGTTCTGGATGCACCTGATCACGCCCTTCCTGGCGCGCGCCGACTTCGAACTGGCGCTGTTCATGACCCGGCTGCAGGACCAGCCGGTGCTGCTGGTCGGCTTCAGCGGCGCATCGCCGCACACGCTGCACGGCATCATGGATCCGCAAGCCGCGCAGGAGCGCATGATCGCCTTCGAACATCTGGACTGGGTGGAGGAGCAGGCCGACAGCGACTACGGCGTCAGGAAGCTCTCCACCTATCTGTCGCAACCATCCCTGTCACTCAAGTCCGCGCGCGATTCCGTCAGCGCGGCGTTTATTGGAACCTGAATCATGCGCACTCTCCTTCTCTGTCTGCTGCTGGCCGCCGGTGCGGCGCAAGCGCAAGGCGTCGCGCCGCAGCCCGGCCAGGTGCTGGCCTCCGGCACCGTGGCCGATGAAGCCAGCAAGGCCGCCGTGCTGGCCAAGCTGCGCGAGGTGTACGGCGCCGACAAGGTGGTCGACCAGATCGCGGTCGACAAGGTCGCCACCCCGGCCAACTGGAACAACTACGTGCAGAAATTGATCACGGCCGACCTGAAACAGATCGGCCGGGGCCAGCTGAAGATAGACGGCAGCACCGTCAGCCTGCGCGGCGAGGTGGCCAACGAGGCGCTGCGCCAGCGCATCGCCAGCAATATCGCCACCAGCCTGAATCCGACCTACACCGTCAACAACGGCCTGCGGGTGTCGGCCGCCGACCAGGGCGTGCTTGATAGCGCGCTGGCCAACCGCATCGTCGAATTCGAAAGCGGCAAAGCGGACCTGACGCCGGCCGGCCGCGCCATCCTCGATGAAATGGTGGTGGCGCTGCGCAAGCTGAAGGACCGCAAGGTCGAGATCATCGGCCACACCGACAGCGCCGGCCTGCGGGCCACCAATCAGGGCCTGAGCCAGGCCCGCGCCGAGGCGGTCAAGGCTTATCTGGCCAACCATGGCATCAACGGCGACCTGCTGAGCGCCAGCGGCCAGGGGCCGGACCGTCCGGTCGCCAGCAACGACAGTGCCGAGGGCCGCGCACGCAACCGCCGCATCGAATTCCGCATGGCCCAATAAGCGGCAAGCACACGACCACAAGATCATCCGAGGACATCATGCTTTCAGCAGAACAGCTATTAATCCCCATCAGCGACAGCCGGCCCGCCGGCCAGGACCTGTCCTTCTCGCCCGAGCTGGACGCCATAGCCCAGGCACGCCGGTTTGACGATCCCTCGCTCGACCAGGGCGAGTGGGTCACCGAATTGAAGGAGGCGGACTGGGATTTCGTCGTACAGCGCTGCACCGCGCTGTTGGCGGAACAGAGCAAGGATCTACGGCTGGCGGTGTGGCTGACCGAGGCCGCCGCCAAGCAACACCATCTGCGTGGCCTGGCGGAAGGCTACCGGCTACTGGCCGGCCTGTGCGAGCAGTATTGGGATCTTGGGCTCTACCCGGAAGCCGACGGCGGCGACCAGGAACAGCGCATCGGTAACCTGAGCTGGATCCTGACGCGCACCCGCACGCTGATCCGCGAGCTGCCGCTGACGGAAGGCCGCAATACGGCCTACTCCACCATCGACTTCGAGGCAGCCCGCAAGCGCGCCAACGGCGGCGCCGAGAACGATCAATCGGGCGTGACCAGGCTGGCCGACATGGAGGCGGCCAAGCGCGCCAATTCGCCGCAGTTCTGCGCCGCTTTCACGGCCGACGCGCAGTACTGCATGGAAGCCCTGCTGCAATTGGAGAAAGTCGCCGATGCCAGGCTGGGGGCAGATAGTCCGGGATTCGCCGCCGCGCGCGACGCCGTGCAGGGCATGCTGCACGCGATGCCGGCGGTCGCCAAAGTCAATGGCGCCGCGCAGCAAGGCAATGGTCTTGATGACGGCCACGCCATCGCGCAGCAATCCAACGATGGCGACATCGGCGCGGCGCAGCAGCAGGTGCAACACAACGCCTCCGGCCCGATCCGCAACCGCACGCACGCCATCGCGCAGCTGCGCGCAGTGGCGAAATTCTTCCGCGAGACCGAGCCGCATAGCCCGGTCTCCTATTTCGCCGAAAAGGCAGCCAACGCGGGCGAACAGGATCTGCACACGTGGCTGCGTTCCGTCATCAAGGATGAATCGTCGCTGTCCCACATCGAGGAGATGCTGGGCGTGCAGCCACCAAATTAAGCAGCGGGGCCGCGCAACGCGGCCCCTGTGCCGGTACCAGCCCCGGCACCGGCATGCGGCTTATTTGACCGTGTATTTGAACTGGCCCTGCTTGTTGGCGCTGACCTTGATCTTACTGATCGCAGCGCCTTCGGCCATCCTGGCCAGAACCGACTCCGCAATTTCCGGCAGCAGCGAACCGTTGAGAATGTGGTCCACATTGCGCGCACCGGAATCGACCTCGGTGCAGCGCGCCAGCACGGCCTCGACCAGCGCCTCGTCGTAACTGAATTCCGCCTGGTGGTTGGTGACGATACGGCGTTCAATCCTGCCCAGTTTGAGCTTGATGATCTCGACCAGCACTTCGTCCGGAATCGGGTAGTACGGAATCACCTTCAGGCGCCCCAGGAAGGCCGGCTTGAACTGCTTCATCAGGTGCGGGCGTATCAGCTGTTCCAGCTCCTCCGGTGATGGCAGCTCTTCCTGCGGCTGGTTCAGGCAGGCCTGCATCATCGCCGCCGACGCCACATTAGAAGTAAGGATGATGATGGTGTTCCTGAAGTCGATCTCGCGGCCCTCGGCATCGTCCATCACGCCTTTGTCGAACACCTGGAAGAACAGCTCCATCACGTCCGGGTGGGCTTTTTCCACCTCGTCCAGCAGCACCACGCTGTACGGATTGCGGCGCACCGCCTCGGTCAGCACACCGCCTTCGCCATAGCCCACATAGCCCGGCGGCGAACCTTTCAGGCCGGAGACGCTGTGCGCCTCCTGGTATTCGCTCATATTGATGGTGATCAGTTTGCGTTCACCGCCGTACAGCACATCGGCCAGCGCCAGCGCGGTCTCGGTCTTGCCGATGCCGGACGGGCCGACAAACAGGAACACGCCCTTCGGCTTGTTCGGATCGTCCAGGTTGGCGCGCGCCGTGCGCACGCGCTGCGCCACCGCCTCGATGGCGTGCGGCTGGCCCAGCACGCGCTGTTCCAGCGTTTCCTTCAGGGCCAGCACGGTCTTGATCTCGTCCTTGACCATCTTGCCAAGCGGGATACCAGTCCAGGCGGCGACGATTTCCGCCACCACGTGGCCATCGACCTGCACCGGCACCATCGGCGTTTCGCCTTGCAGCGCACGCAATTCGGCCACCATGGCCTGAATGTCACGCCCCTGCCCGCCGCCCTCGGTCGGGCTGGCGGAGGCTTCGGCGCGCGCCGCGATGATCTGCGCGCTCAATGCCTTTTCCTGCTCCCAGCGCGCCGCCAGCGACCGATGCTGTTCATCGGCTGCAGCGCGGGCCGCGCGCAGCTCCTGCAGGCGCGCCTTCTGCGCGGCGCCGCCCTCGTTCTGCTCACGCTCCAGCGCCGCCGCTTCCACGTCGATGCGTTCAATCTGCCGCGCCAGCTGCTCGATGCGCGCCGGCGTCGCGTTCTGGCCCAGCGCAACCTTGGCGCAGGCGGTATCGAGCACGCTGATCGCCTTGTCCGGCAGCTGGCGGCCCATAATGTAGCGATGCGACAGACGCACCGCCTCGGTGATGGCCTCGTCGTAAACCCGCACGCCGAAGTGCCGCTCCATCAACGGGGCCATGCCGCGCAACATGGCACAGGCCAGTTCCTCGCTCGGTTCTTCAACTTTGACTACCTGGAAGCGCCGCGCCAGCGCCGCGTCCTTCTCGAAATACTTCTTGTACTCGCCCCAGGTGGTGGCGGCGATGGTGCGCAGCTCGCCGCGCGCCAGCGCCGGCTTCAGCAGGTTGGCCGCGTCGTTCTGGCCGGCCTGTCCGCCGGCGCCGATCATGGTATGCGCCTCGTCGATGAACAGGATGATGGCGTGCGGGCTGCGCTTCACTTCGTCGATGACATTCTTCAGGCGGTTTTCGAACTCGCCCTTGACGCTGGCGCCGGCCTGCAGCAAGCCCATGTCCAGCGTGTGGATCTCCACGCCCCGCAGCACATCGGGCACGTCGTCTTGCGCGATACGCAGCGCCAGGCCCTCCACCACGGCGGTCTTGCCCACGCCGGCCTCGCCGGTCAGGATCGGATTGTTCTGGCGCCGGCGCATCAGGATGTCGATCGCCTGGCGGATTTCCTGGTCGCGGCCAATCACCGGATCAACCTTGCCGTCGCGCGCACGCTGCGTCAGGTTGGTGGTGAATTGATCGAGCGCCGGCGTCTTGCCGGGCGCGCGTGCGGCCAGTTCGCCAACCGGATCGCCGCCCTCGCCAGCCGCCGAAGCCGGCGATGCCGGCGCAGCCATCACCGCCTCGTCCGAGCCGGCGCTGATGCGGTCCAGCTGGTGCTTGATCTGGTCGATGTCGAAGCGGGCGAATAATTTGGAGCTGCGTGCCGCCAGCTGCGCCAGTTCCGGCTCGGTCAACAACGCCTGCAGCAGATGGGCGCTACGGATGCGGGCCTGTGGATGCTCCTGCAGATCGAGCGATGCGATCAGCCAGGCATTCTCAAACAGCTTGGGCAGGCGCGGCGAGAACACCGGCGTGCGCGTATTGCCGCTCTTGAAGCGCCCCAGTTCCGCGCGCAGATCCGTCTCCAGCTGGCCAAGGCTGATGTCGCAGTGGCGCGCGATGATGGCGAGATCGCTGGCCGGCTGCTCCAGCAGCGCGAGCAGCAGGTGTTCGATATCGACTTCGTAGTGCCCCAACGATATGCACAAGCTGGCGGCGCGCGTCGCGGCGGCACGGCAGTTGTCGTTCAATTTGCCGATCAGCGTTTTCAGGTTGATGTTCATGTTTTATCCTTGTTATCAAGTCACTGCGTGTATTTCGTAGCGCACGTCGCTGCGGTCGTGCCGCTGCGGCTCGGTGACCAGGAAGCTGTCCCAGCCCAGCCGCCCGCCGGTGCCGCCTTCTTCCAGACAGGCGCCGGCGACGTCCTCCGCGCGCAGCACCAGCTGCACTTCATATTCGAGCGTCACACCGGTGAACATGGTCAGCATGCTCTCCAGCGCCTTGGCCGCCTTCCCGCCCGGCAGGAACGATTCATAACCGTTTCGGTCCAGCGGCCCAATCACCAGCCGCAGCCGCAGGTCGCGCTGCCACACGCGCTGGCCCGCCATCGCCCCGCCACCGAGCACCGCGTTGCCCATGCCGAGCGCGGTCTGCTGGCCGGCCGGCACGTCGTACCAGCAGCCGATGAACTGCTCGGCGCGCACCGGCTGGCCGAAATACTCCTCCAGCACGCGCGCGATCTGCACCGCCGACGCCGGCCGCTGGCGCATCGCGGTGGCGAAATAAGCCACCGATTCATCGCGCACCCCATCGCCGTCATCGGCCAGGCGGCGCCGCAGCGAGGGCTGGTGCATGCCGGCCAACGACAGCAGCACCGGCAGGAAGCCGTCCTTGCCGTCGATCTGGTACTTCAGCTCCAGCCGGTACTTGCGCCAGGCCTCGTAGAACAGCGCCAGCGCGCGGTTGGAAAAGGTATCGAGGAAGGCGCGCGGTCCATCGTCCTTCTGGTACAGCGCGTGCGCCGCGATGCGCTCGGTGTAATGGGCCGGCAGCGTGCCGCTGCCTCCGAGGAAACCCATGAAGGCCGGCGTGATGCGGATGTAGCGCAGCTGCTGCGATTGCAGCGCCGCGCCCAGGCTGGCCGCATCGGCCGGCAAGCCGCGCGGTTCCGGCTGCAGCGCCTCCAACTGGCTGGCCGGGAAGCTGAGCGAGGTCGAATTCTGGAAGCGCAGGAAGTTCGCGACCGCGCCTTCCTGCGGCGCGCCGTTCCGCTTGAGCCAGAGCTCCAGCAGGCGCACCGCCTGGAAGTATTCGAAACGCTGGGGCTGCGCGAACAGCCGCTCGATTACAGCAGGCTCAAATCGCCGCTTCGTGGCAAGCATCGCAGCAGTTCCTCTCCATTCTTGTCCGACTTGATGACCAGCTGCGTGAAGCTGTTGGCGTGCACGTACAGGCCGAGGAAGCGCTCGACGATCTGCGCGAACGCATGGATGCCGCTGCCGACGAAGGCTTCCTCGTCCACCGTCAGCGTGACCTCGATGCCGCGCACCAGGCAGGCGAACGGGTTCCCCGGCAGCCAGGTGTTGGCGGCCTTGTGCGAGACGGCGACGATGCCGCCGATCTGGCGCTGCGACGCCGGCGAACGTGGCAGGTCGTACAGCGTCAGCATCTCGCGGAAGGCATCGAGTCCGCCGCCGGTCAGCGACAGGTGGTTCAGCGACAGGTGCGAGATCAGGCGCCAGTGCGCGCCGCGTCCGCGCTCGAAGCGGTAGGACGGCGTCGGCTTGCGCAGGAAGCTGATCGCGCGCACGCTCGATCCGCCCTCCAGGAACAGGTCGCCGCCGCGCATCCCGTAGCTCAGCGAGGCCGGCAGGTCGCGGTTGGTGCAGCTCAGCTCCAGGCTGAGGGTGTCGGTCTCCACCTCGGCCGGATCGAAATCGATGTCGACGATCGAGATCCGGGTCTCATAGCCGGGGCTCTTGCCGGCGATCTCCTCGTCGCGCCGGGCCACCCAGTAGTGGCCATTCTTATCCGGCGTCTGGCCGTGGCGCAGCGAATAGAACGGGCGGAATTCCTGCACCGATTCGCCCTGCGGGGTTTGCCGCACCAGCTTGACCGACTCGATGGCCTGCACATCGTAGGCGAAGGCGCGGCGCGCGTCGGCCAGCACCGGATAGCTGGCCGACGCATGCGTCAGCCGTATCGGCTCGCCGCGCTGGCGGAACAGGTTGACCACCGGCGTGCAGCCGAGCAGCACGTTGTTGGTCGACAGCGTGGACAGCATGCGCGCCAGATTGGAGTCGGTGCGCATGCCCGACAGCGCCAGGTGCAGCGTGACCGATCTGCAGCCGGCCGGCAGCGCGGCGGCCATCGCGGCCAGGTCAATGTCGAAGAAGTTGAATTTCTCGGGGAAGCAGAAGTATTCGGTCAGCAGCCGGTAGGCCGTGTGCGAGCGGGCCGAGAAGTCGATCAGCGCCTCGTCGTCGGCGAAGCCGGCCGGCGCGACCGGCACCTTGGGCAGCGCGCGCCAGCGCCCGTCGCCGTCGGCCTCCGCGTAGGCCGCCACCGCGCGGGTGAACAGCGCGTCGCGCAGCGCGGCGCAGAACGACGGCTCGCCATCGATGAACACGCGCAGCCGGCACAGTCCCAGCTGCGCCAGCGTCACCTGGTCGGCGGTGCAGGCCAGGGTCAGGCTGATGCTGGAGGTGGCCTGCGGCGGCGGCCGCAGCGCCTCGGGCGCGGCGATGATGGCGGCGAAATGCGCGGCCGTCAGCGCCAGCGGCGCCACCGTGACCGGATAGGCGGTGCGGAAGGTGCAGGTGGCCCCGCGCACCGGGCGCGTGGTCAGCTGGGTGCCGCGCGCGATCTCGCTGGCGGTGGTCAGCTGCGCGGCGGCGCCGCTGAAGTCCATGCGCGCGATCGAGCACGAGGGAAAAGGCCGCAGGTAATGCGGATAGAGCACTTCGAACAGCGCTTCGGTGAATTGGGGGTAGTCGTCATCGAGACGCTTGGCGATGCGCGAATTGAGCAGCGCGAACGATTCGATCATGCGCTCGATGTGCGGGTCCTCGCACACCTCGCCGGCGATCAGCAGGCGGCCGGCGATCTTCGGGTAGCGTTCCGAGAATTCGCGCGAATAGCGGCGCAGGAATCCCAGCTCCCGCTCGTAATAGGGTAATAATTGTTCCAATCTCAGGCTCCCAGCGGCGTCGCGCTCAAGCGGCGCGCCTTGCTGATGGTGTAATGCAGGCTTGAGGGCTGCAGGATCGCATCGAAGTTGACCGGTTCGTGCGCGCTGTGGACCACCAGCAGCGCGGTGATGCTGAAGTTCAGGCGGTTGACGGCATCGGCCCGCAGTTCGAGCGACGCCTGCACATTGCGCAGGCGCGGCTCGTGGCGTGCGATCGCCTGCTCCAGGCTGCGGCAGATGAAGGCTCGATCATCTGTGCTCGACAGCGACAGTCCGGCAAAGTCATTCAAGCCATAGGTCGCGATCGAGCGTCCGCACTCGGGAAAGCGTTTCAGGATCTGCTCCGGGATGACGGCCCGCGTATTCAGCAGCGCTTCGAGATCGCGCGCCACCGCATCCTTCAGGTCCTCGATCGACAGGCGCGGCACAGTGCCGCTGCCGCCCTGCAGCGGGGCGTCCATCAGGCGGTCGAACAGGCCCGGAGTAAATCCCTTCATCGCAGCTTAAGCGGTCTTGTTGGCCGACAGATCCCAGCCGCCCGAGGTGTTACCACCCGAACCGCCGCCGATCTTCTGCTGCGTGTACTTCCACTTGACCTTCGAGTATTTCAGGGCCAGGTCTTCGGTCAGGATGTTGCCCGCTGCGACCACTGGCGACACGCTGGAGATCAGCACGTTTTCCAGTTCGATCTCGAAGTACTTGACGCGATCGCCCTGGCCATCCGCGCGCAGGAACTCCAGCTTGGCCTTCGGCAGGGTTTTGCCCGACGAGCAGTTCTGCAGCAGCAGCGGCGTGGCCAGGTCGGCCAGCTTGCCGATGACGATGTCCTTGTGTTCGGTGCGTTCGGCCGTGTGGCCGCCACCGGTCGAGGCAGTGGCCGATTTTGGCTGCAGCACTTCCCACTTGACCGACTGGCATTCGATCCAGTCTTTGTGGGTGGTGTCGGCCGATTCGCCCTTGATGCCGTCGATTTGCAGGTAAACGTCGATAGCCATGTTAATCCTTTCAATGAGTTGGTAAATTTACGGGTACTGCCACTACTTCTTAGTTTTTGGTCGATGCGGGGAGCTCCGCGACCAGTCGGAGGGAAACGGATAATTCATCAAGCTGGAAGTGCGGGCGCAGGAACGACACCGCGCGGTACACGCCCGGGCGGCCCGGCACCTCGTCCACCGTGACCGAGGCTTCGCGCAGCGGGAACTGCGCCTTCTGTTCCTGGCTGGCGTTATCGTCCAGCAGCACGTACTGGGTCAGCCAGCGGTTCAGGAAGTCCTCCACGTTGGCGGCGGCGGCGAAGCTGCCGATCTTGTCGCGCATCATGGCCTTCATGTAGTGCGCGATGCGCGACACGGCGAAGATGTACTGCAACTGGGCCGACAGCACGGCGTTGGCGTTGGCGGCGTCGCTGGCGTACTTGCGGGCCTTCTGCGCCGATTGCGCGCCGAAGAAGGCGGCGTAGTCGGTGTTCTTGCAGTGGACCAGCGAGATGAAACCGAGGTCGCTCAGTTCCTTCTCGCGGCGGTCGGTGATGGCGATCTCGGTCGGGCACTTGAGCGCGACTTCGCCCTCGTCGGTCTTGAAGGTGTGGGTCGGCAGGTCTTCCACCAGGCCACCGCCCTCGACGCCGCGGATCGCCGCGCACCAGCCGTAGTCCTCGAAGGCCGCCGTCAGCTTGGTACCGAAGGCATAGGCGGCGTTGCACCACAGGTATTTGTGGTGGTCGGTGCCGTCCACGTCCTCGACGAAGTTGAAGCCCTCGACGGTGGCGCCATCGGCCGGGTTGAACGGCAGGCGGCCCAGGAAGCGCGGCAGGGTCAGGCCGACGTAGCGCGCGTCCTCCGATTCGCGGAACGACTTCCACTTCGCGTATTCGACGGTGTCGAACACCTTCGACAGGTCGCGCGGCTTGCCCAGTTCGCTGTAGCTCTCCAGCCCGAACAGCTCGGGCGACGCGGCCGAGATGAACGGCGCGTGCGCGGCGGCGGCCACGTGCGACATCTGCTCGATGAAGTACATGTCCTCCGGCTGGCGGGTGATCTCGAAATCGCCGATCATGGCGCCGAACGGCGCACCGCCGAAGGTGCCGAATTCCTCCTCGTAGACCTTGCGGAACATGGTGCTCTGGTCAAATTCCAGCGCCGACTGGAAGTCCTTGACCAGTTCCTTCTTGGTCGCATTGAGCATCTTGATCTTCATGTTGTGGCCGGTGGCGCTGTGGCCGACCAGGTAGTGCAGGCCGGTCCAACTGCTTTCCAGCCGCTGGAATTCGGGCGCGTGCATCACCGCCGACAACTGGGCAGAGATCATGCGGTCCAGCTCCGCCACACGGGCGTCGATGGTGGCGGCCAGGTTGTCGGACACCACCACGGTGCCGTCCATCACCTGGCTGACCAGTTCCGAGATCAGGTCCTTGGCGCGTTCATGCTCGACGCTGGACTTGGCGACCTTGCTCTGCTCGACGATCTGGTCCAGCAAGGCCATTTCGGTGGCGGCCGGTGCGCCGGCCGGAATCAATTGTGCCGACATGTCATTCCTCCTTCAGATCCAGGGATGGGTGGCCCAGCACGGCCAGCTTCTCGGTGCTGTGCAGGACATCGTTGAGGAGGTCCTCCAGTTTGTCGTTGCCGGCCAGTTTGTTACGCAGGTCGGCCAGCTTGGTGCGCGCCTCCAGCAGGCGGCGCAGCGGCTCGACCTGCTGCACCACCGCCTCCGGACGGAAGTCGGACATGGCCTTGAAGCGCAGGTCGACGGCGAACTCGCCGCCCTCCGCGCCCAACTCGTTCTTGACGCGGTAGGCCGCGCGCGGCTCCACGCCCTTCAGCACCTCGTCGAAGTTGTCGCGGTCGATGTTGACGAAGCGACGCTCCTTGAGGCGCTTCTGCTCGACTTCGGAGTTGCCGCCGAAGTCGCCGACCACGCCCATCACGAACGGCAGTTCCTTGTTCTCGATGGCGTCGCCGATTTCGACGTCGTAGGTCATCTGGACCCGCGGCGGGCGGATTTTTTGCAGCTTTTTCTGCACACTGGTGCTTTTGGACATGGTGTTTCCCCTCTGGTTATTTCAAAGCGCCGAACGGATTGGCGCTGGCGTCGTCTTGGCGTTGTTTGACATGGACCTTCCTGCCCGCCTTGCCACGCGCGGGCGCGGCGGCCTGCCGTGCCGGCGGTGGCGGCGGCGGCACCAGCACGGTCTCGCCCAGGCTCTCGCGTAGCAGCTTGGCCAGGTCCTGCGACTCCGTGCGCAGCGACCCGGACAGGTTGTTCTGGCGGCTCAGGTCGGACAGCGCGCGGGTCGACAGGCGCAGGCCGCTGATCGCGATGATGCTGTTGGCCAACGTGTCGTTGGGATCGCGCACCAGCACTTCCTGCGCGTTGACGATGGCGTCGCCGTACTGGCCGGTCTCGTAGCGGGTTTGCGCGATGTTCAGCCACGGCGCCTTGTCGCCCGGATAGGCTTGCGCCGCCTCTTTCCATAAAGCAACGGCCTGCTCCTTCTGGCCGGCGCTGGAGGCGGTGCCGGCCTGGGCCAGCATCGACTGCAGCGGGGGCTTGACGGCCACAGGGGGCGCCACCGGCGCAGTGGTACAGGCGCTTAATGCCGCCACGCAGGCGACAGCACCGGCCAACTGGGTCATCCGGCGCAGAGAATGATGGGTCATCATGAGGTGCCTCAAATTCATGTCAAAAAAGGATATTTAAACAACAATTTACTGCCACGGCGCAACGTTATCAGAAATTTATTATTTACCGCGTTCAATTGAATTCAATCGTGCGCACGGTACGAACACAGCCGTGCGACGGTTTAAAAAAAGAAATGTTATTGTTCTGCTACTTTACAAAAGACAAGTACTGCACAAGGACAAGGACCAGCATGAGCAGCAAGATACTTTGGGGTGAAGGACTGTTTCTCCGGCCACAACATTTTCAGCAGCAAGACCGCTACCACGAGCAGCGGCTGCACCAGAGCGTGCAAATGCTGCATCCGTATGCCTGGGGCGTGAACCAGCTGCAAGTGGACCGCGACGCGCTGACCAACAACAGCCTGCGGCTGCTGGAACTGTCGCTGCGCTTCCAGGACGGCGAGTTCTACGACGCCCCCGGCGCCGACGACCTGCCGGACGCGGTCGACCTGGGCCAGCTGCCGCAGTCGCAGCAGAGCGTCACCTACTACGCCGCCCTGCCCGCGTTCAAATCGTTCGGTGGCAATTTCGGCGACGGCAGCGAGCGCCCCCCGGCCGCCAACGGCGCCAGCGCGGTGCGCTACCTGCAGCACAACGCCGACACGCCCGACCTGTACACGCACGCCGCCCCGGCCCAGCTCAGCTACCTGAAAAAAACGCTGCGGCTGGTACCGGAGTTCGAGCCGCGCGACTCCTACACCCACTTCCCGCTGCTGCGCCTGCGCCGCGCGGCGACCGGCGGCTTCGAACTGGACGCCGCCTTCGTGCCGCCCAGCCTGACCATCCGCAGCGCGCCGCAGCTGTTCCTGCAGCTGCGCCGCCTGCTCGACGCGCTGCAGGCCAAGGTCAGCGCGCTGTACGGCCATCACCGCGAGCCGAGCAAGCACGTGATCGAGTTCCGCTCGGGCGACATGTCCTCGTTCTGGCTGCTGCACACGGCCAGTTCGGCCTACGCCGCGCTCACGCACTACTTCCAGCATCCGGCGCTGCACCCCGAACGGCTGTACGAACAGCTGCTGCACCTGGCCGGCGCGCTGATGACGTTCTCGAAAAGCTGGACCCTGTCCGACCTGCCGCCCTACCAGCACGCCGATGCCGGCCCGGCCTTCGCCACGCTGTACCAGATCATCCGCGAGCTGCTGGACACGGTGATCTCGTCGCGCTATTTCGCCATCGCGCTGCACGAGGCCAAGCCCTCGTTCCACCACGGGATGCTGGACTCGGGCAAGATCGACGCCCAAACCACCTTCTATCTCGCCGTCTCGGCCGCGATGCCGGCCAGCGAACTGGTGGATGTGGTGCCGCTGCGCTTCAAGGTCGGCGCACCGGACGACGTCGAAAAATTCGTCCTCTCGGCCATGCCGGGTGTGCGGCTGCAGCACGCGCCGCAGGTGCCGGCCGCCGTGCCGGTGCGGCCCGATGCCTGCTACTTCGCGATCGAGGCCAAGGGCCAGATGTACGAACGCATGCTGCAGGCGCAATCGATTTCCATCTATGTCCCTGGCGGCATGCACGACCTGAAGCTGGAACTGGTCGCCGTCGCATCCTGAACCGAGGTTAGTCACCATGAACGCCGTTACCGCACCTTCCCTGATGGGCGCCGCCCCGCCGGCTGCCGCCAGCACCGCGCCGCAAACCCTGCTCGACCTGATGTACGACGGCTTCTATGCGCTATTCATGCTCAAGAACGGCAACGGGCCGCAGCAGAACGCCGAATTCGCACAGAAGATGACCACGTTCCTCGACGATTTCGGCCGCAACGCCCGCAAGCAAGGCGCCTCGCCGGACGACGTCGACGCCGCCAAATACGCGTTCTGCGCGGCCGTCGACGAGATCGTGCTGCGCTCGTCGTTCGCGATCCGCGACGCCTGGGAACGGCGCCCGCTGCAACTGGCCCTGTTCGGCGAACAGCTCGCCGGGGAGAATTTCTTCAACCGGCTGGAAACGCTGCGCGCGCGCGGCAGCGTGCACGTGCAGGCGCTCGAGGTCTACCATATGTGCCTGCTGCTGGGCTTCCAGGGCCGCTACATCCTCGAAGGTTCCGAGAAGCTGAGCTACCTGACCGCGCGCCTGGGCCAGGAGATCGCCCACATGAAGGGCAAGCGCGGCGGCTTCGCGCCACACGCCGAGCGGCCCGACCAGATCGTCCACAAGCTGCGCAGCGATTTGCCGCTGTGGGTCCTGTGCTCGGTGTTCGGCCTGATCTGCGTGCTGGGCTACCTCGGCCTGCGCACCTCGCTGCAGCGCGGCACCGAACAGCGGGTGGCGGCCTATAACGACGTCGTCAAGCTGGCGCCGCGCCAGGCCAACCTCACCATCACCCTGCCCTGATGGACATCGCCGCACTGATCCCCCCCGGCCTGTTCGGCACCGGCTTGAGCCAGCACGCGCGGCTGCTGACGCTGGCCAGCGCGCAGGACGCGTCGCTGCCGCAAGCGCTGATGGCCGAGCGCTTCTCGGGCCGCGAAGCGGTCAACGAACTGTATGCGTTTGAAGTCGACGCGCTCAGCACCTCCACCGACCTGAACCTGAACCAGTTCATCGGCGAGGAGCTGACGGTGACGCTGCTGCTGGTGGACGGCAGCCGGCGCGCCTGGCACGGCATCTGCACCGAGGCGGCCTGGCTGGGCGCCGACGGCGGCACCGCGCGCTACCGGCTGCTGCTAGAACCGGCGCTGGCACTGCTGCGGCTGCGCCGCGACAGCTACATCTTCCAGGACAAGAACGCGCAGGACATCGTCACCGAACTGCTGGCCGACTACCCGCAACTTCGCTTCGAATTCGACGTCACGCAAGCGCTGGCGCCGCGCGCCATCTGCACCCAGTACCGCGAAAGCGACCTGGAATTCTTCCAGCGCCTGCTGGCCTCCGAGGGCCTGAGCTGGCGCTTCGAACACGACCAGCCCGACCAACAAAGCCCGGATGGACAGGCCAGACACCGCCTCGTCATCTTCGACAGCAAAGCCAGGGCGCCCGACATGCCGGGCGACGCCGAGCTGCGCTTCCACGGCGTGCGCGCCACCGACAGTGCCGACGCAATCGACCAGTTTGCGGCGCGGCGCCAGCTCCAGCCCAACGCAGTCAGCATCAGCAGCTGGGATCCGGCGCAGTTGCTGGCGCCCGGCGCCGAGCAATGGTCGTCGCTGGACGCGGGCGAGCTGCCGCCATTGGCCGTGCATGACGGCGGCGGCGAACGCATCGCCAGCGCCACCGGCGAGCCTGACCTGACCAGCCAGTTGATGCTGCAGGCGCTGGAGCTCGACAACAAGGTGTTCGAGGGCGAAGGCTCGGTGCGTCAGCTGGCGCCCGGCCACGCCTTCGCGTTGACCCAACATGAGCGCTACGCCGACGACAACCGCTTCACCGTGCTGTGGGTGCGGCATGAGGCGCGCAACAACTTCAAGTCCGAGGTCAGGGGTGCGGCGGCGACTATCGAAGCCGGCACCTACCGCAACGCCTTCGGCTGCGTGCGCGAAGCAGTGGCCATCGTGCCGCGCGCGATCGCCGCGCCGCAAGCGGCCACCGCGCTCGGGCCGCAGACCGCCATCGTGGTCGGCATCGCCGACAGCGTCGCCACCACCACGCGCGACCACCAGGTGCGCATCCAGTTCGCCTGGCAGCGCGGCCAGGGCGCCAACGCCGGCGGCATCGCGCACGACACCGACGCCACAGGCAACGCGCCGGGCGACGACAGCAGCGGCACCTGGGTGCGGGTGGCCGAGGCGCTGGCCGGGCCCAACTGGGGCTCGCAATTCACGCCCCGCATCGGCACCGAGGTGCTGGTCGACTTCATCGACAACGACATGGACCGCCCGCTGGTGGTGGCGCAGCTGTACACGGGATCGGACCAGCCGCCGTACGCGGCCGGTGTCGATTCCGGCGTCAACCACGCGGGCGCGCTGTCCGGCATCCACAGCCACAACTTCGACGGCGGCGGCTACAACCAGTGGCAGCTGGACGACACGCCGGGCCAGGTACGCACACGGCTGGCCACCAGCAGCGCCGCCACCCAGCTCAATCTGGGCTACCTGATCCAGCAAGCGGCCGGCAGCGCGCAGCGCGGCGCCTATCGCGGCAGCGGCTTCGAACTGCGCACCGACGCCTGGGCCGTGGTGCGCGGCGGCGCCGGCGTGCTGCTGACCACCAGCGCCCGCGCCGCACAAGGCAGCGGCGTGGCCTCGACCCAGATGGACGCGGCGGAAGCCGTACGTTCGCTGCAAGCGGCGCGGGAACTGGGCAAGGCACTGGGCGACGTCGCCACCAAGCAGCAGGCCATGACCAGCGCGGAGGCGGCCAAGGCGCAGCAGGCGCTCCTGTCGCGCATCGATCCCAAGGACCAGGGCAAGCATGACGGCGCCGTCAACGGCCAGGAAGCCAGCAAGGCGCAGAGCGGCACGCGCACGCTGGACGCCGCGCAGCCGGTGGAGAAATTCGCCGACCCGCTGGTGCTGATGGACGCGCCGGCGAGCATCAACTGGGCCACGCCGGCATCGACGGTGCTATTCGCGGGCGAGCAGCTGCACTGGACCACCCAAGGTGATGTGCACATGACGGCGGCGTACACGCTATCGTCGGTGGCGGCCAACGCGGCCGGCTACTTCAGCCACAGCGGCGGCATCCAGGCGATCGCCGCCAACGGGCCGGTGTCATTGCAGGCGCACACCGACCAGCTGGAGATTTTGGCCGACAAGTCGATCAAGGTCATCTCGGTCAACGACAGCATCGAGATCAAGGCCAACCAGAAGATCGTGCTGCAGGCCGGCCAGTCGTCGATCACGCTGGAAGGCGGCGATATTACCTTCGCTTGTCCGGGCAATTTCACGGTCAAGGGCGGGCAGCATGTGTTTGAAAGTGCCGGCCGCCAGACAGCCAACATAGCTCCGCTCCCTAGCGCGCTGACGACGCAAACGGACTGGATTGCGCTGCACTATCTCGAACCAGAAACCGCGCTCGGTATCGCCGAAGCGGAGTACGAAATTCATTTCGAGGGCGGTTCAGTCGTCAATGGCAAGTTGGACGGCCAGGGGAAGGCCCGTCACGACAACGTGGAACACAAACCGGTGAAGAAAGTCATCTATAAACCGCGCACGCCGGAAAAGGAAAAGCCGGCCTCGCCGCTGGAGGATTTGAGCAATGCCTAAGGCATCGATACAAGGGACGCCGCATGGCTGATATCAATTCGACCCAATTGCGGGATGCGCTGGCGTGGATGACCAACGACCAGCAGAAAGCCGAGGAGCCCAGCACCAATCCTTTCGAGTGGTTTTGGGAAGCGATGCAAGGCGATTTCAACGAGGAACGCTCAACGGGACAACTGGTGATCGATGCAGCCATTTCGATGATCCCGCTGGTCGACCAGGTGTGCGACGTGCGCGACCTCATCGCAAACTGCAACAAGCTGCGCAAGGACATCAAGGATACCTGGGCCTGGGTGGCCCTGGCGTTGACCTTGATCGGTCTGTTCCCCACTTTAGGTTCGCTGGTCAAAGGTGTATTGAAGATATTCTTCGGCTTTGTCCGGCGCATGGGTGGCGACGCCACGATCCGAGCGGTCGAGTTGGCGATGACTTGGGTGATCACATTCCTTCGGCGACGCGACGTGCAAAAGTATCTGCGCCTGCATAAGGTGGACGAGGTATTCAAATGGCTGGCGGTCGAAATCAAGGCCCTGCGCGGCAAAGTCAATGTCGGCGCGCTGCTCCAGGCTTTCGACCGCGGCATCAAGGTGCTGGAAGATATGGTGAACAAGGTATCGTATATCCCGAAAATAGGCGCAAAGGCAAAGGCTTGCCTTGAGGAAGTACGTAACATTCGCCACGTCGCGGATCAATATCTCGGTAAGGCACTGCGCCCGGTGCAGGATATTCTGGACACCATCGTCATGCGCCTGGAGCGCGAATCGATGGAGCGCCAGCGTGGCATCCTAAACGCCAACAATATTCACTATCGAGGCGCGCTCCCCGAGGCATCGGCAGTAACTTTGATGCGCAATGCTGAACCACCGCCATCTTGGCTAAGCAAAGGCAAGACCCTCGAATTTCCTCCGCTCAACCCCGAAGACTATGAAGGTTTTGTCGCCGACAACGTCAAATTAGGCTGGCCACCGTTGAGCAAACAAAACATTGAATCCTTTGCGACCTTGGCTGAAATCGAGATCAGGGGTCCAGCACGCCTATACCGCATTCTCGCCCCCAACAGCCGCGCCATGAGCGACTGCTGGGTAACAGAAGAAGTGTTCAAACGGCTGCAGGCCCAGGTAGATCCAAGGGCAGCATGGCGCCGCCATCTGGCAGTTTGGCCGGACTGGAACGTCAATGGTCAATTCGTCGTGTACGATATCAAACCGGGCGAGAGCCTGAAAGCATGGCACGGTGAAGCCTCGACCCAATTGAAGCAAAGTCTCCCTAACCACCATCTGGAAGGAGGTTGGGAGCAAATCGTCTTCAACGTACCCCGTGGCGATCGGCGCAACGACGCAATGCGCTATTACACGCTCAACGGAGGCAAGGCTAGTCGCTTGCAGAACGCTATCACCCAAGAACAATACTTCCAGCTGAGCAGGGAGGAACAACGACGTTATGTCGGCCTGCGCGAGGCGATCAATCACCCCAATATCAGCGGCCCTTTCGATACCGGTTGGGGCTACACGGACTTTGGTGGCGCTGGTTTGGGCGAGCGTATCGGCCTGCCTTCACTGCCGGGACAAACTACTAAACTGGTCAATTAATCATGCAGAACGCTCCATTCCAAATTAGTACCACCCAAAAAATACAGGTATCCCTGCTTTACCACTTTGCATCGCTCGAGTATTTGAAAGGGCTGCACCAGCGGATCCTGGCATTGATGGCATCCATCGACCCGACGCTCGATCTTGCGAAGCTGCAGAATCGCGATGCGCTGCTCACCGACAAACGCTGGGGCGCGCGTAACACCTCTGGAAACTGGGCTAACTATGGCTGGCCATTTTTGGCTGACTTTGAGCTGTCCATCGCTACAGACATCGCTAAGCGAACATTTGAGGCCTATTCAGTGACAGGCGCAAATCAATGTGGACGTGGGCTGGCAGAGCTGTCGCTGGACTGGATGACACCAGACGAACAGGATGACTTCGAATCCCGCTTCGAGCAAATCTCTCTCTACGCCGGAAATATTGACCAAACCATGTACCAGCACGGAATCAGCAGCCGTTGGAACGATTTCAGACTGACATGCCACTATCTCAAATTTTCTCAGGTGTTGACGAACGCTCCCTTACTCCGACTGCGCGACGATATTACAGGGGAAAGCGGCGCAGTACCCGCACGTACCGGCGTGTATTTGCCGGTGGACGATCCACATGGCACCCCCCAGTTTTGCTGGACGGGTACACCCGCAGGTGAACTACTGGAGTGCAATACATTCAACGACCTGGGACTCGAAGCCTTAGCAGCGGTGGGTCGCAGCGACCTCTGGATCAATAACAATCGCATGCACGCCTTTGTGCAAAACCATCTAAACGACTCGCGGCTAACGAAGGATCCTTTCTTCACGAAGAGCGCATCCAAAGTTGACTTGACCCCAAGCTTAGTTGCACGCAACGCTTTCACTAGCCGGCCGTGCAGTTGGCTCTACGTCGAACAGGTTCATGGCGAGGCGATGGACTGGTCGGAAAACAATGTCCTGCCATCGTTTCCCATTGGGCAGCAACGTATCCAAGGGGGATCTGTCTGCTTGCAACCTGGCTACTATTTCACTCCCGCAAAGCGCGGCTCGCGCCGTTATTTCGCTAAGGATGAAATGATGCCAAACATCGAGGGCGACTATGGAGCAACCATCTGGCAATGGGACACAAATCAAACGCAATCGCGTTAGACGGGCGCTCACAGATCAAGGTCGAAGACACCGATGACAATTTGTCTTTTGATGCGACGTGGCGCTTGCTTTTGCGTGGAGACTCAACTCAAGACGTTGCTGAGCAGACGCTTACATTCGCGATCCGCGACGCCTGGGAACGGCGCCCGCTGCAGCTGGCCCTGTTCGGCGAACAGCTGGCCGGCGAAAACTTCTTCCACCGGCTGGAAGCGCTGCGCGCGCGCGGCAGCGTGCACGTGCAGCTCGAAGGCACCACAAATAACCATGGAGACGTTGGATGATAGCTTTGCTGTCGATACAACCTGGCGCCTGCTGTGGCCAGATGACCGCTACAGCGACGGCACGATCCCAGAAGAAGAGGCGTACTACCGCTTTAACATGCCAGCAGCGCTGCCGAAGGAGCATCCCGCAATTACAGAAACAGGGCAGTTGGTCTGGGCAGAGAGTGGAAGCATCGCACGCGCTAGCGGAAAATGGCTGGTTGAGACTTATCTGCAAGCAAGTGTCACGTTGCAAAAAGGTGATCAACTGCCACTCCATCAAGGCCGCGAAGTGCGCTGGGTTCTAGCCGAAGACTGACGCGCCCCAAACGGAGGGGATCAGCGGCTCTTCAAACTCGACGCCAACGGGCAAATCCGTCATGGCAAGGGCGCATGTTTAGTCACTAATCTCGAATGCTCGAGCTTAAAGAATTAGGCGAGAACGACATCAGCGGCGGCACCTGGGTGCGGGTGGCCGAAGCGCTGGCCGGGCCGAACTGGGGCTCGCAATTCACGCCCCGCATCGGCACCGAAGTGCCGGTCGACTTCATCGACAACGACATGGACCGCCCGCTGGTGGTGGCGCAGCTGTACACCGGATCGGACCAGCCGCCGTATGCGGCCGGCGTCGACTCCGGCGTCAACCACGCGGGCACGCTGTCCGATGAACTCAATAGTGCTTTCGGGATTCCAGTCAAGAAAAAGAAAGGCAACGCTCTGCGTTGATGCGATGAATGATGAAGAAAATTTTGAAATCCACGCTGTCAATCTGGCTCCTCTTGGGCGCGAGCACTGCCTGCGATGCCCGCGCCCCCGACAGTGAGCCAGAAGACTCAGTATATCTAGCCTCGCAGCACATCCCTGTCAGCGGCAAACTGGCCATGGCGCGACGTGTGCGTGACCGGGACGGCGAGCATATCCTGGCTTTGAGCCGAAAAGCTGGCCCTTCGCCTTCTAATCCAAAATCGGGCCGAATCGAACATATTGAACTGCACGCGGTCTATTACTCGCAACGACAAAGCAGTTGGAGCGAAGAATGGACCGTGTATGATTTTGTCGAATGCCCCGGTCTCGACGCTGCTGCGGACTTCTTCACGGCAGCTGTCAGCATTAGCGATGTCAACGGCGACGGAAAAGCTGAAATAACTATCCCTTACAAACTATTCTGTGGGGGTGGGATTGATCCATACACTGTAAAAGTAATAATGCGGGACGGATCGCTCAAACTCGCAATTCGTGGCGAATCAGAGCTGAAAATTCAAGGAGCAGATCCAATCGGCGGTGAGCATCAGCTCGACAAACCGCTCTTGCTGCCTAGATACTCAGCGTATAAGCGGCACATGGAACAAATATGGAAGAAGGTGTCGTTTGATTCACGCAAATGAGCGGCAGTTGCGATACTAGTCAATTGGTCCGGATAGAGAGCGGACGCAATGCACGGTCCGCGAGAATGGCAGGTCAAGTCTGATGAGCACCCGTCGGACTGCGTGCCACGACAGCTTGTCAGGTCAGTATATTGCCAGTCGATTTGATTGCGATGCCCCATGCAACGCCTGCCCCGGAAACAATTTGATTTAACTCAAGAGCTTTGTGTTAGTGCCCAAATGACGGACCTGACACTTTGGATGTGCTTTGGATGTATTCAGGAGTCTGCTTTGCGGATTATGTCAACAGTAAGTAGGCTGCCGAGCCTTATTGCGCTTGCATTCCCACTTATGGTGTCTGCGGCCGCCCCTGCCGGCAATCCGATGGCGTTCCAGCTTGAACGAAAAGAGACTATTTGCATCGGAAAAAACAAGAGCCACGCTGGGCCAAGGTGCGACCAGGTGATTGAGGAAAAATCCCTCGACAAGCTGACTAAACAGATTCTGAACCGAAGCGACCAAGTCGTGCCTATCTTTTCACAGCCGGCAAGAGATCACCAACACCTCGTCTTCATCAGCCGAGTTCCATCCAAGATGACACAATCTGCCAGTTACTGCGGCGCCGGGCACGAAGACCATTTGGTGCTACTTGAATATGATGGAAAAAGAGTGTCCATGCAAGATGACTTTCTCCTGCAAAGCTGCTTGAAGTCCATTGCACTCGACACTGAAGCTGGCGATGACATCTCAAAGGCTCTGACCATTAATCTGCAAAAATATTCGATCAAGTTCCGATGGTTGACGAATCCCGACGACAAGGACCATGCCATCAGTATTTCAGATGGAAAATTCAAATTGGACTAACGGCTATATGTACACATAGCCACGGTGTCCCCGGGAAGCGAGAACGTGCGACTGCGTGTCGGGGCTGTCATTCGTAGTGGTTTCGAGTTGATCTGACACATCCCAGTATGACGTGTGGTACAGCCCATCTGCCTTACAATGACAAGCTGGCAGTGCATGCCCGTATCCGCCCCCACTTTACAAAGAATTCTTCATGGCACACATCCCCGAGGCCCTGCTTGGTCTGGGCAAGCTCAGCGACGCAAATTGCGACGTCACCGTCGCCACCCGCGAGCACATCAGTTCTCCGCTCCATACGCACCCAACGACCAACTACGTGACAGTCAGCGAAGGAACGCTCTACCTGACCCTGGATGGCGCCGAGCGGCCGGTGCGGCCCGGCGAATGGTGCGTGATTCCCGCCGGCGCCGAGCATGCGGAGCGCTTCACCGACAAGACTTCGGTCATCGTGTTCTGGGTCAAGGACGCCGCAGCCAGCGGACCGCGCTAGCGCCCCCTCCCCGTTTGCGGCCCGCGCCGTCCTATCCCGAAAGGCAGACGTACCATGAGCTTCCCTGATTTCTTCGACCAGGCCCCCACCATCACCGTGCATGACGGCCTGGCCGAGTTGCTCGGTGCTTGCACCGACGGCATGATCACCTACCGCTATATCGACGCCGTCAAGCTGGCCGGGCACTCGTGCCCGACGGTTGCCGGCGCCTACCTCATGACGCGGCGTGCCTTGAGCGCGTTGTACCCCGACGGTACCCCGGAGCGCGGCGCGCTGCGGGTGCGCTTCGCGGCGGCGCAGGACGAAGGCGTGAGCGGCGTCATCGGCAGCGTCGTCGGCCTGATCACGGGCGCGGCGGGCATCGGCGGCTTCAAGGGTATCGGCGGCCATTTCCAGCGCCAGCATCTGCTGCAATTTGCCACCGGCGACGAGGGCGAGGTGGTGTTCGAACGTGGCGACAACGGTGCGGCTGTCCGGCTCAGCATGCACATGCACCGGGTTCCGGCCGACCCGGGCATGAGTGTCCTGTTGAGGAAGATTCTCGACGGCCTCGCCACGCCGGACGACCGGCGCGCATTCGCCGCCTTGTGGCAGGGTCGCGTCAAGCGCATCCTGATCGATCATGCGGACGACCCTGATTTGTTCGCCGTCACCCCCGTCGCGCCACCGGCGGCGCAGTGACGGCATGAACGGGCAGCGCAGTCCATCGGCAACACCGGCGTACGCCGGGCTGGACCAGCTCTTGACGGCCGTCCGTCAATGCCGCGCCTGCGAAGCCCACCTTCCGCTCGGGCCCCGGCCCGTGTTGCAGGCCGGCGCATCGGCGCGCATCCTCATCGTGGGACAGGCGCCCGGCGCGCGCGTGCACGCCTCGGGCATCCCGTGGGATGACCCGAGCGGCGAGCGCCTGCGCCGGTGGCTGGGTCTCGATGCGACCGCCTTTTATGACGCCTCGACCATTGCGATCATCCCGATGGGGTATTGTTATCCGGGCCGGGGAAACAGCGGCGACCTGCCGCCGCGGCGGGAATGCGCGACGCTGTGGCTCGATCAGCTGTTGGCGGCCCTGCCCGCGATAGAACTGACCCTGCTGATCGGCCTGCATGCGCAACGGCATTTTCTGGGCAATCGCCGCAAGTCTTCATTGACGGAGACGGTGCGGGCTTGGCGCGAGTTCGGCCCGCGCTACCTGCCGTTGCCCCATCCCTCGCCGCGCAACACACCGTGGTTCCAGCGCCACCCCTGGTTCGAGGGCGAACTGTTGCCCACGCTGCGCGAACGGATCGCATCGCTTACTGCAACCTGACCACGTCCGCGCATGCGATGCGCATGGAAATGGGCTCAGCCTTGCCGCAGCCGCAATAACGCGTCTCGCAACACCAGTGCCTGATTGTGTTCCGGGTCCTTCGCGCCATACACCAGCGTAATGGGCTGGCCAGCGGCGTCGGCCAGCAGGCTGCGCATGCGCGCCAATTGTTCGTCGGTTTGCAATTCGGCCAGATAGCGTTGCTGGAACTCTTCCCAACGCTGCGGATCGTGGCCGAACCATTTGCGCAACGCGTCGCTCGGCGCGACCTCACGCAGCCACTGCGCCAATGCGAGTGTCTCCCGGCTGCGCCCGCGTGGCCAGACGCGATCGACCAGCACCCGGTAGCCGTCGTCCGGGCTGGGGTCGTCATATGCCCGCTTGATCACGATGGTCGGCGGCTTATGCTTGAGTCCTGGACGATCATTCAACATAATCCGCTCCGCCCCAATGGTGACCATCTCATTAACGGCTTCCCGCAGGCCGCCGTCATTGCACGTGGGCGGCACCGGGCCGCCCGCACATCACACCACTTTCTTGACGAACTCCGACTTCAGGCTCATGGCGCCGAAACCGTCGATCTTGCAGTCGATGTCGTGGTCGCTGTCCACCAGGCGGATGTTCTTGACCTTGGTGCCAACCTTGACGGTGCCGCCGCCGCCCTTCAATTTCAGATCCTTGATGACGGTGACGGTGTCGCCATCCTGCAGGACGTTGCCGACGGCGTCGCGGTACACCTTGGCGCCTTCCTCAGCCACCTCGGCCGCTTGCGCGCTCCACTCGTGCGCGCATTCCGGGCACACGTACTGGCCGCCGTCCTCGTAGGTGAATTCGGAATGGCATTTGGGGCATGGAGGTAAGGCGCTCATCGTATTTTTCCTGAAGAATGGGGCAACTGCGTGGGCAACTGCTGGCAAAAACCAGCATTATACAGCTTCATCACCCAAATTCCCAACCAACGGCCGTCATCTACGTCAATTTGCGCGCAACGCGGAAGCCCACGATGTCGTTCGCCAGCACCGCCGAATAGCCATTGCGCACGGCCGAACGCAGATAGCGCGGGTTGTACAGCCATGAGCCGCCGCGCAGCACGCGCCGCACCTGGTCGCCGCCCTGCTCCCACGCCGAGCCGTCGGCCGGCGCGTCCTGGTAATTGTCGTGCACCACGTCCTGCACCCACTCCCACACGTTGCCGTGCATGTCGAACAAGCCCCACGGGTTGGGCGCGAAGCTGCCGCACTTGGTCGTGCCCTGGCGGAACTCGCCGCGCGGGCTGCCATTGTAGGTGTAATTGCCGTCGTAGTTGGCTTGCTCGGTGCTGATCTCGTCGCCGAACGAAAACGCCGTTTTGGTGCCGGCGCGGCACGCGTATTCCCATTCCGACTCGCTGGGCAGGCGGTACAACCGCCCCGTGCGTTCGGACAGCCACTGCACGTAGCGCTGCGCGTCGTTCCAGCTCACGCCCACCACCGGATGCTCGTCCGTCTGGACGAAACCGGGCTGGCGCCAGTCGGTGTCGGACAGCGATTCCCAACCCGTGGCGCGCGCGAACAGCTTCCACTGCCCCACCGTGACGGGATAACGCCCCAGCGCGAACGAATGCTCGATGCCGACCCAGTGCTGCGGCTGTTCGCGTTCCAGCCATGCCTGCTGGGCGCCCGCCTTGACGGCGGCCGCGCGCTCGTGCTCGGGAGAACCCATCTGGAAGCGCCCTGTGGGAATCAGCACCAGCTCGGGGCCGACGCCGGTGCCGTCGAGGAAGCGGTCGCGCAGCACGCCGCTGGGATCGGCCACGGGGCTGCCGGCCGTGGGCAGCAGCGCCGCCAGTTCGGCCGCGTTGCGCTCGGCCTGCTGTTTGCGGTGCCGCTCCTGCTCGGCGCGATAAGCCGCTTCGGCCTTGAGCTGCATGGCCTTGCGCTGCTGCTCCTCGCGCGCGGCGCGGGCGGCGGCGGCGTCGGCCTCGCGCCGCGCCAGCAATTGCTCGCGCAGCTGCTGCTTGCGTATTTTTGCGGCCGCTTCGGCCTCGGCGCGCTGGCGCGCCTCCTGTTCGCGGCGCAGCTTATCGAGCCGTATCTTCTCCAGCGCGGCCGCGTGGGCCGCCGCCTGGGCCGCCGCCTGCACCTCGGCCTGCCGTTTGGCGGCCAGCTCCGCCTGGCGCTGCTGCTCGGCCAGGCGGGCCTGTTCGGCCTGGGCCGCCAGCTCCCGCTGGCGCTGCGCCTCGCGCGCGCGCGCCTGCTCGGCGGCGGCGGCCTGCGCCGCCAGTTCCTCGTCGCTGGGACCGGCCGCGCGCCGCAACGCCTCCAGCAATTCGGCCACGCTGGCCGGGCGGCGCTCCTGCGCGAACGCGAAACCCGCCTGCAACACCTGCCACTGGCGCAGGTTGAGCGCGGCCGGCGCCGATGGATGAAAGTCGGCGCTGCGCACGTCCTCGAAAGGCATCCGTCCTTCCAGCAGCTGGTAGATCATCACGGCCACGGCGTACACGTCCAGCCTGGGACTGGGCTGGCGCTGATGGGTACCCGCCTCGGGCGCCCGGTAGCCGGCCGTGCCGGCGTTGGGCACCTCCAGTCCCAGGCTGCTGCCGGCGCTGCGCGCGCGCGAGGCGATGCCGAAGTCCAGCAGCTTGATCTCGCCGCGCTGGGTCAGGAACACATTGCCGGGTTTGATGTCGCGGTGGACCAGCTTGTGCTTGTCCCACGCGTAGTGCAACGCCTCGCCCACCGGCTGCAGCAACTGGCATACGCGCTCCAGCGCCATCGGGCCTTCGCGGGCGAGAATGGCGTCCAGATCCTGGCCTTCCAGGTATTCCATGATGATGAAATAGCTGGACGTGGCCGGATCCTGCGCCCATTCGTACACGCGCACGATGTTTTCATGCGCCAGTTTGCGGGCCTGGGTGGCTTCCTCGATCAGCAGCTTGGCGTGGGTGGCGCTCTGGGTCAGCTGCGGCGGCAGGATCTTCAGGGCCACCTGATCGCTGTGGCCCAATTCGGCATGCGTGGCGAGGTCCGTGGCCAGCCACACCTGGCCCATGCCGCCCATGCCGATCAACCGCTCCAGCCGGTAGCGGCGGTTCTGCGGCCCGATTTCCTGGCCGCCCATCAGCCCAAGCTCCGTGCCCTGGCGCGCCAGCACGGGCGTAGCGCTGCCGCCGGGCGGCGCATACTCGGCGTCCAGGATGGCGTTCTTGCGGCGATCGAACTCCTGCAGGCTTAACAGGCCGTCCTCGTGCAGTGCACGCAGTTCGCGAATCTTTTCTCTTGCGGTTTGCATCATTGTAGGTGGCGTTCCTGCTCCATCATCTGCTCCGTCACGGTGTCAGCGGCACGCCGCATTCGGCGCAGAATTTGTCATGCGGGGAGTCCTGGCGCACCGGATGGCCGTTGCGGCAGCAACGCACGGACGCCGCCGGGGCCATGGCCGCCTGGGCCGGCGCCGATGCGCCGGCGCGCGCCACACCCACGCCAAGCTGGCTTTGGGTCGTCAACGCGACGGCGCTGGCCGCGTTTTGCAAATTGAGCAGGTCGAGCTGGTGGCGCCGGTCCTTGTCCATGTCGGCATCGCGGTGGGCACGCTCCTCCAGCACCTGTTCGCGCGCCCGCCGCAACGCCTCTGCCGGGGTGACGCTGTGTTCGGCCGCCACCACGGCGGCCAGCGACTGGATCTGCTCGGGCGTCATACCGCCCTGTATCTGCAACTGCATGACGCGGGCCACGGCTTCCGCGTTGGACGCGGCGGCCGTGGCCACCATGCCCATCTCGCTCAACTTGCCGATCGCCTCCACGTGGGCGATCTCGTGCGCCTGGCGCGCCAGCAGCATGTCGTACTCGCCCTTCCAGCGCGCGAATTTTTCGTCGCGCTCATGGGCCATGGCCTTCAGTTCGCGCTGCCACTGGGCCTCGCGCTCGCGTTCCTGCAGCACCTGACGCTGCTCATCGACGGCCAGCTGGTCGAGCATGGCCTGGCGCGCGTTGGCCTGGTTGTTGCGGGTGTGAAGGCTGTCCGCCTCTATCGTACGCAGCAGCTTTTCGTGCTGGGCGATGGCGTCCGCCTGCGCGCCGGCGCGGCGCAAATCCTCGATCTTCTGGCTGATCTCGGCCACCTGCACGGCGTTCGACGCATCCTTGACGGCGTCGCCCCGCAGCAGTTCGCGCTGGCGCGCCAGCTGCATCTGGTCTTCCCACTCCTGGATGCGCTCGGCCTCGCGCCGGCGCGCGAGATTGGCCAGCACCAGCCCCTGATGGCGGGCCAGATGGTGTTCGGCCTCCAGTTGCGCCTCGCGCTGCTTGTCCTCCGCCTCGCGCTGGCGCAAGCGGGTTAGTTCGGCGCGGCGACGCGACTCGTCCTCGATGGCCAGCGCCTGCGCGATCTGGTTTTCGATGGCCTGCTGGTGCAGCTTATGCGAGAAGCGCTGCTGCGCCAGCTGCCGCTGTTCGGCCGCCTCCTGCTGGGCGATTTCCAGCTCGGTGCGCATCTTGATCTGGGCCAGTTCGCGCACGTGCTCCCACTCGGCCTCGTCTCCCGCACGCCCGGCGCGGTTCCGGGCCAGCTCGTGCTCCAGCTCCGCCAGCGTGGTGCCGGCGCCCTTCTCCAGCGCCACCTTGCGCGTCTTGGACTCCATGATGCGGGCATACAGATCCACTTCACGGGCGCGGATGGCCTGCACCCGCTCCGCTTCCTGCAGCGTCAGTTCGGCCTTTTCCACGCTGGCGTCCTGCCGCAGTTCCGCGCGCCGGTACTGGGTGCGCATCTTCTGTTCTTCGCGCCAGATGGCCTGCCACTCCTCGTCGTCATAAATCTGGTCGAGCTGCTTGACGTGTTCGAGCTGCACATGGCGCTCGTCGGCCACCAGCCACAGAGTGCCGATGCGTTCGCGGTTGTGGTCGAATTTGTCGTGCCGCAAGGCGGCCGTTTCGACCTGCGCCACGGCCAGGCCGTATTCGGCCAGGCGCAGCTTGAGCGCCGCCTGCAGCCGTTCGTCGAGCTGGGCGCGCAGGTCGGGATTGTGGGCCATGTCGCGCATCGAGCGCGCACCGACGAATTCGACGGCCAGCTGACGCACCGATGGCGCCAGCAAGTCGTGCAGATGGCGTGTGGTGACGGTGCCCGGCGTGGTCATGAAGTGCTGGGCGAAGGCCGGCACGTTCTCGATGCGGATGCCGACCGTGAAGCGGGCCGCGATCTTCAGATGCTCGGCCGTGTGCAGATCGTCGAACGCGAATTCCACCGGCAGCGGCGCGCTGCGGGTGATGAGGATTTCCGCGTGCTGGTTGCGCAGCAAGTGGTTGAGGCGCGTGAAGAAGCCTTCGATCTCGTATTCACCCTGCGGCACTTCCGTCGCCTTGTCGGCCTGCAGGATGTAGGCGCGGGCGGTGGCGGGCACGCGCAGCGTCTTGGTGAAGATGCCGGACAGGGCGCGCACGCCGAAATAGACGGCCAGTTCGTCATCGCCCGGTATCCAGCGGTTGTCGCGCAGCACAGGCTCGTTGCGCGGGGCGCCCAGCGTCAGGCCGCAATCGGCGCAATAGCCGGACTGCTCGTCATTCTTGTGCCCGCAGCGCGGACATTTGACGCCGCCAAAACCAAACATTTGGAACATGCCAGACTCCTTCTTGGGTTCAACTTCCGGAACCGCCCCAGCCCGCCAACGATTTTAGCAGGGGCGCGCCGGTACGCATTTTGCGCACGATTCAGATCATGCCAATTCGTTCTATGCAAGCGAGGCTGGCGCCACGCGCCCGCAGCGCGGCGGCTAAGCCTTCCGGCAAGTGCCGCTGCCAGGCGGCGGGCAACAGTACCCGGTCGCCGGCCACGGCTTGCTTCATTATCAACGCCAGCTTGGGCGCGTGGCCGTCCACCGCGTCGACCTGGCCCGCATGCCAGGCGCTGGAGCAGCCGGTGGCGATGACGCGCCCGCGCGGCACGCACTCGCGCCCGCGCGCGAGGCGGTCCGCCATCACCAGCGCCAGTTCGTACGACGCCCCCTGGAAACGGGGTTGGCCGAAACGCACCACGGTGCGCCAGCGCCCCAGTCCCCGGCCGTCGTAATGACGGGCACCGGCCAGCGCGCGCCGCACGGCCAGATGCGCGCTCAGGTCCAGGCCCGGCGCGGTGATCGTCTCCTCCTCGTCCGCCCCACCCTGCCCGATTGGATAGACGCTCACCTCCACCCAATCCAGGCTGTCGTTCACGCCGCCGCTGTGCAGCGGGAACCAGGCCGTGGCGCTGGACACGGCGGCGGCGGGATCCGGGTGGCCATGCAGGCCGCCAAGGTGGGAAATGGACAGGCAGGCAACATCGGGCGCCGCCGCAGGTGCCAAGTCGGTGCCGGCGCCCACCACCAGCGCGGAAGCAAGGGGCAGATGGTGGCGGACGTGCTCGATTGCAAGCGGCGCGCCGGCCTGCACCCTGCCCAGATGCCAGGCGTCCGACCGGCCGTGTGCCAGTACGGCGCCGCCGCTGTGCCGGTACAGTCCACGCACCATGCGGTCGGCCAGCACGGCGGCCAGTTCCCAGTCGCGCTCGTCCGGCTCCGGCACGGTGTCCATGCTGAGCACCACCTGGTCGCGGCTGTCGAAGCTCGCCTCCGTGTGGCGGGCCAGGCGTACCACTTCCTGCATGCGTTCGCACACGGCGGGCGCACCGGCCACCACACACTTCACATCGGCGCGATTGGCCCGCGGGCGACGGCTGGCCGTGATGGTCAGCAGACGGCCATCGGCCAACAGGGCCAGGCATCGCGCGGTCGTTGGCAAGGTCATAGCGAGGGCTCCCGACGGTTGGTCTGCGCGGACGCGTCATCTGGTCCGTCGACCAGTTCGTCCTCGTGGATCGGCTCGTACGGCGCGCGGCGCAGGGCCAGTTCATAGTCGAGATTGGCGCAGATGCGGTCCGCCTCATCGGACAGTTCAGCCCACTGTACCGGCACGGCCAATTGCAGCCGGGCCAACAGTGCCCATGCTTCATCGAGCGCAGCCACGGCGGCTGTACTGTTACGGCTGCGGCGAGCTTGCTGGTCCACCGGCAGCGGCTGATCCGGTGCGGCCCACGCGAGCGACGGCATGGTGTCCACGCTCAGTTTGAGCAGTGCGAGCCGCCGCAACAAGGCTTGCTGGGCCTGGAATGGCGCTTGGCCCGCTGGTAAGGTCAGCAAGCGGATGGCGGTGGCCAGCGCCGGCAGCTCGAGGAACAGACGGCGCAACGCCTTGGCGTCGCACACCGCCGGCGGCAGCCCGGCTGATGACGCCATCCCCGGCTTCGGCGGCAGCTGCGCGGCAGGCGGATGCTCACCTGCACCTGCACCTGCACTGGCAGCAGCACAGGCGCCTGCAAGTGCACCGGCACCTGCGCCGGCATCGGTGGCGGTATCGGCATCCGTGGCGGCGGGCACGTCGCGGCTTGCCTCTGCCACCGTGGCGGCCTGCAATGCCCGTTCCGTGAGTATGTCGGCGTAATCGACATGGTCGCCAAGGTCGACCGGAACACAGTCGTCCACAGTGATGCCGAAGCGCGTGTACAGCAGTTGATTGAGGCCGGCGCGGAAGGCCTGCCACTCGTCCAGCGTGGTGCATGGCGGCAGCTCCAGCGCACCTTGCGCCAGTTCTGTCTGCAACGCCTTGTCTATGCGTGCGCGCATGTCGTCCAGCGCCAGCACCGGCTCCGCCTCGCTGTACAGGAACAGGTCGAAGCGCTGCTGGCTGACGCGCGGATCGGCCGCGTCGATCACGAATCGCAGCCGCAGGCCCAGCTCCGGCGCAGCGGCGAACGGCGTCAGGTCCACACTGTACGGGCCGGGGTGGAAACAGAACACCGTCTCGCCTTCCGCGCAGTTGATCTTGCCGGCGCTCCCCCGGCGCGCCTGGCCGCCCGGGTTGAAGATGACGACCCGGCACGCAGCCGGCGCAATATCGCCGGCATCGAGACGCCGGGCGATCGCATGCCGGCCCAGCGCGCTCGTATCGGCGGGCTGATGGCGGCGGCGTCGGAACAGTCGCATGGTTCAGGGCGCGACCGGTTCGACGGCGAATCGGGCGCCGTACAGGTGGAAATGCGGCGCCGGCGCGGTGGCGAATGGCCAGGTTCTTTCGCATTCCCCGTCCGCGTCCAGGCGGCCCTGCAGCACGATGGCGCCGCCGCCGTCCACCACGCGCAGCATGGTCTGCTCGCGCAGCAAACGCGCCGCGAACGGCGCTTCGCCCGCCAGCTTGAGCACCACTTGCCAGCCGCCGCCTTCGGACAGGAAATGCAGGGTCCAGTAACCATCGTCGGTGCTTAGCATGTCGAGCCTGTCGTCGCTGGCGGCGGCGCGCAGCATGCCGGGACTGCCATACCAACTGGCGTCGTTGGCGGCGGCGTTGCCCGCCCGTGCCCCGGTCACTTCCGGCGCTGCGGCGACCGCCTCGCTGGCCGCCACGCCCGTTGACGCCGCGCGACGCACCAGGGCCAGTTGCCGGAAACGGCGCATGGTCAGCGGCGATTGCTGCAGGGCCGCGCGCTCGTTCGCGGTGAGCGGACGGCTGCCATCCAGCGCCGCGAGCAAGGTGGCGTCGGCCAGCATCAGCCGGTCGCCGGGCACGGCCCGCGACAGTAGCAGACGCTCGCGCAAGCGGTCATCCAGTGGTGTGTTATGCATATCGTTCTCCTTCATCGCGCGGCTCCGGTGCTGGCCGCGTGCAGCCTGGCGATCGCCTCGTCGCGCCGTTTGCGCAAGGTGGGCATGGAAATGCCGTCCAGCGCCGCCAGTTGCTGCAAGGTGGGCAGCGCGCCGGTGGCCGCGTCCAGCCAGGCATCGGGATAGCTGTCGTCGTCAGATCCCAGCAGCTTGTGATACACGGCCAGCCGGATCGGCAGCGTCGTCTCGCGCAACACGCGCAGGGCCCAGCTACCCGCATCCTGCGCCGCCCGTGCCATTTCCAGATAGCGGGGGGGCAGGGAAAGCGCGGTGGCCGTGGACTGTTCCGCTGCCAGCTGCGCCGCTTCGTCCGCCAGCGTCACCGCGTCGTCGGCGTCGGCGTCGCCGTTGGTATCGTCGGCGTCGCCCTCCTGCGGCTCCTGCGCCCCCGCAAGCTCGGCGTCGTCCGGCTGCGGCTCCGGCAGGATCCGGTCCGTCACGCCGTTTGCGCCGTCGCGCCCTTCTTCGGCTTCCGACTCGCCGATCACACGCCAATAGTCTTCCAGCCACAGCGCAGCCTCGCCGGCATCGTCCTGCCATGGGTCGCCGCGATCCTGATTGGACGACAACTCCTCGTAGGCGCCGATTTCAGCCAGCATGGCGGCGATCCGGGCCGGGTTGTTTTTGAGGCTGGAGAAACGCTTGGAGCGCGTGTGCAGCGGTCCCGGCGCGCCGCCAAAGCGCTCCTCGGTGGCACTCCAGCGGATGATCCATTCCCCTTGGCAGGCGCCGATCTTCAAGTGTCGTGCGTCCGCCGGCAGGGCACCGGGTGCGCGGTCGAGGATCACGGCCAGCCGCTCGCGGTGCGACGCAACGTCCGCCAACAACTGCGCCAGCGCGTGCCAGGCCGTGTCGAGCATGCGGTAGGTGTAGATGCGGTTGGGCGAGCAGTCGCGGCCCGTGGCCACGATATAGTTGTCGGCATCGACCTTGTCGCGCAGTCCCGCGTACATATCGTTGACCTTCTTGCGCAGCGCCGCTTCCGCCGCCGGATCGTCCCAGCGCGCGCCGCCGCGCGCATGCTCGGCCACCAGCGTGGCCATGAACGCTTGCCAGTACGATGGATGGGCGTGCAGCTCGAACGCGAGACTCAGCGCCAGCTCGCACACGCTGTCGCCGTAGCTGTTGCCGGGCGCCTCGGCGCGCGCCAGCCGCGCGCGCGCGCGCAGGCAGGCCGCCAACGTATCAACGTAGGCGTCCCGCAGCGCGTCGTGTTGCGCCGAATCGAGCACCAGATGCATGTCCATCTGCCGGAACGTCTGCAACGAGCAGTGTCCCAGCAGTTTGCGCACCTGCTCCCAGCCATGCTCCTGGTACCGGGTTCCTGGCAAGCGCATACTTTCCTGTCAACTCAATGTCAATGCGCGCCGGGCCGCTTCAGGATGAACGGCCACCGGCGGTCGCTTCAAAATCATGCCACAGATCGGCCGGCGCCAAGCTGCGTGAACAGGGCTATTTCCCCTTCTGTTCCCGGTTCTGTTCCCGACCCGGTCGCCGGTCCTGCCCCGCCAGGGTGGCCAGAATGGTGGCCGCCACCGGCGCCGCGTGCGCGCCGCCCGTGGCTTCCGAGTGGCTGGCGAAGACGGCCAGCGCCAGCCGGTGCGCCTGTCCGGGCAGGCTGCCCGGCTCCAGCCAGCCGGCGAACCACACCGTGGCCGTGCCGTCGCCGGTGGGGGCGGTGCCGGTCTTGCCGTACAGGTGGGGCCGCAGCGCGGCCAGCGCCGGCCCGCCGAACGCGCCCGCGGCCGTGCCGACGTCGATCACCCCCTTCATGCCGGCGCGGATGCGGTCCAGCCGTATGCCCAGCGGCCGCCCCGGCGCGACGCGGCTGTCCCGGCCGTCCAGCGCCAGCAGCATGCGCGGCGTGATCACGGCGCCCTGCCCGACGGCGCCCGCCGCCAGCGCCATCTGCAGCGGCGTGGCCTGCATGCGCAAACCTATCGTCATCTGCCGCAGCTCATGGCGCGTGTGGATCGGGTCGATGTGGGCCGGTGTGGCCTGCAGCGCATCCCACGGCTGCCAGTTGAAATCGGGCGGCAGCAGGCCGCCATCGAGTCGCAGCGGCTGGCCGAATCCGAGCCGGTGCGCGGCCGCCACAATCGGGCGCACGGCGTCCAGCGCATCGGCGTCCAGCGCCTGCAGGTCCGGCGCGCCGCCATCGGGCCGGCCGAACAGGCTGGCGTCGCTCAATTCACCCGACCAGGCGAACCAGGTGTTGAGGCTGAACGTCAGCGCCTGCGCCAGCCCCAGGCGCCCGTCCTGTGCGCGGCGCGCGGCGCTTTGCTCCTTGTAGTTGGTGATGTGGGCCAGCCGGGTGTTGAACGGATAGGTCGCCGCCTCGGTCTGGAAGCCGAAGCCACGCTGCGCCGCCATGCGGTTGATGTCCGCCAGCGGCAGGCCCGCCAGCAGACTGTCCAACCGCGCGTCGTGCTGGGCGGCCAGCTCCAGACCCAGCGCGCTGACGATCTTGAACGTGGAGCCGGGACTCTGGTGGGCGCCGCCGTCATGCTGCAAAGCGGGCAGCCGCAGCGCGCTGCGGGCCGGATTGGCGCGGTCGAAGTCGCGCACCTCGGCCCAGTTGGCCGCGTCGACCGTCCCGGTGCCGGCGCCGGCGGCGGCCAGCAGATCGCCCGTTTCCGTGTCGAGGATGACGATGCCCGCATGACGGCCCTCGGGCGCGGCCTCGCCGCCCGCGCAGCGCGTGCCATCCCAATGGCCGCGCCGCATGGCCACGCAGTCGAGCACATTCTGGCTCAGCGCCTGCAACGGCAGATCCAGCGTGAGCCGGGCCTGCGAGGAAGCGCCACCGTTGGCCGGACGGCGGGCCAGCATGCCGGCGATGCCGCTGGCCTGGCCCGCGTTCACACCGAGCAGCGTGGCCATGCCCGCGTCCAGCGCCGCCTGGGTGGGCGCGCCATCGGCCCACAGCGGCGTGCCGTTGCGGTCCTGCAGCTGCACCGGCATCGCCGCCGGCGGTGTGGAGGCCGCCATCCGGCCCGGCCCGGACCATGGCTGCCAAACGGGACGACCATCGACAACGCCAAGGCGCCGGTACTTGCGGTCCTCCGGCGCCCGCACCATGTGCGCCGACACCTCCAGCTGCACGCTGCGCGCGCCCGGCGCCGGCTCCAGCGTCACCAGCGCGACATCGCCGGGCGCCGCACAGGCCCGTCCCGTGCAGGCCGGTTGTGTGCGCGCGCGCGCGCCGGCCACACCCTGCACCTGGCCGATCACCAGCAATTGGAGCGTGTCGCCCGCCCGCGCGGGACTGGGCAACGCCGCTTGCAGCCGTATCGTGCGCGCCGAAGCGCCCTGCGGCCAGCGCGCCACGCGCGTCCAAGGCTGCCAGCCTTGCGGCAGTTCAGCGAACAGGTTCGCGGCGGCGGCCGGCATCTGCGCGCTGAGCGCCAACGGTGTGGCGACGTCGTCCAGATCCGCCTCGCCCGCCACCGACAGTGCGCTGGCGCGCCATTGCGCCGCGCCCGCAGTCCCATCCTGCACGCGCCATGCAAGCAAACGCCGCTCGTCGTTATAAATGTCGATCTGCTGCCGGACGTAGTCGCCGTCGGCCTGGTGATACAGGCGCTTGAGCAGCTTGACGGTGGCCGCGTCCGCGACCACGTCCTCCCAGCCCGCCAGCCGGGCCGCGCGCGCAGGCGGCGGGCTGGCCAGCCATTGCGGCAAATCGCGCGGCGCGAGGTCGATCGCGCCATCCGCGCGCACCCGCACCAGCCCGCGCTCGCGCAGGCGCTCGAACAGCATCTGGTCCTCAAACGGCGGTGGCGGCGCATCGGGCACCAGGTAATCGCCGGGCGGCAGCGCGATGCTGAGCGGGCGGGCGCGCGCCGGAAAGGCCGTCACCACCGCGCGCGGCTGCGCGGGCGCGGTAGCGGACGGGAGCCGGTACAACTGCACCAGCAATTCGCCGGCCTGCGGGCATAGCGCGTTGTTGCGGCGCTCCAGCCGTAGCGCCGCCGCGCCGTTGTCCCAGGTCAGCCAGCCTTGCTCGCGCACGCTCACCAGCCCATCCTTGCCCTGCTCGATCTGACCCAGCGAGGCATCGCTGACCCAGCGCGCGTCGCCCTGCAGGCTGTGCCAGCGCAATTGCAGCGGCTCGCTGGCCGGGTTGGCGAAGTCGGCCCGCAACTGGCCGCTCAGCTGCAGCTCCGGCATCGGCGCCGCGCCCGGCGCCGGCGCGTCCACCAGCAGCACGTTGTGCAGACCCGGCGCGGCATCGGCACTGCGCTCGACCCAACGCCGCACGTCGTCGAAGCGATAGCCGAGGCGCAGCGGCGCCATGCGCGCGTCGCTGCCGGCGCGCAACTGGCTGCACAGGTCAACCCGCACCGGCGCCGCCGCCTGCATGCCCACGGCCAGCAGCAGCGCGCCATCGGCCTGCAACTGCATGCGCACACCGGGCGTGTCCGGCACCTGGAAGCGCGCTCCCGGCAACGCCGGTTGCAGAGCCGCCGACACATGCGCCGCGCCCACGCTGTCGACTATCTGTGTGGCCGCCGCCAGATGGCGCGCGTGGCCGGCGATCAGCGCCGCACCGGCCACGCACGCCAGCGCGCCGCCGGCCGCCAGCGCGTAGCCGTGGCGCGCAGTGTTCGCCACCAATGCCGCGCTCGGGCCAGCTTGCGGATGGGACGACACCACGCGCAGCGGCGCCGCCATCTCCGGCGGGCGGCCCTGCCGGCGCCGATCGTCCCCGAGGCCGGCGCCGGCGCGCAGATTGGTCTGCCGCCGCCGGGCGCGCCGCCAGGCCGCCATGGCTTGCAATAGATTAGTGATGGTGCGCCGCATCTGGCCCCCGCGCTGGCTGTGGAAGGTATGCGGTTCTCTAGCGGAGGGCCGGGGAAAGCGCGTCCGCTGCGGCGCACAACTGGTCGCCTTTTTTTGCAGTTCGCGCCGCAAAACACGCCGCTCGTCGCAAGGCCGTGGCGGCGCGAGGACCGACTGGATACAGTGAGCACATCAACACTCACTCCACCGAACACCGAAAGGAAGCGCCATGAGGATCGTCAAAAACTTCGAAGCCCTGTTCGTCGCCACGCTGGGTCTGGCCTGCGCCGCCAACTATGTGCTCGACAAGCAGGAAGCCGCCGCCCCCGCCCCGGCCGTGGCCATGGCGAGCGTCGCGCCCGCGCTGGCGCTCAACACGCCCGTGGTGGTGGTCAGCGCCAAGCGCCTGACCGCCGACGAGAAGAAGCAATCGCTGCTCGACGAGAACAAGGCCGCCATCGCCGCCGGCCACAGCGCGGGCAAAATGTGATGGCCCGCCCGCCCCTTCGCCTGCCCCGGCGCCGCACAGTCAGCGCGGTGTGACAGGCGAAGCGCAGCCGTCGCGCCCGCGCGCACGGTTTGTGTCAGTTGTAAGAAGTTGCATCAACCATTTTTGCGTCCCGCCCCGCTTGATATAGTTTCCGTATGCCAGATCGCACCACGGAGAACATCATGATCAAGCCCACCTTTTACGCCGCCGCGATGATCGCCATCAGCGCCGCCGCCTTCCTTCCCCCGGCCGCATCGGCGCAGGTGGGCGTCAGCATCGTGATCGGCAATGCGCCGCCCCCGCCCCGCTTCGAAAGCGTGCCCGCGCCCCGCCGCGGTTACGTGTGGGCGCCCGGCTACTGGAACTGGGATGGCTATCGTCACGCCTGGCTTGCCGGCCATTGGGAACCCGAGCGTCGGGGCTACCAATATCGCGGCGCCGTCTGGCTGCGCGATGGCGACGCCTGGCGCCTCGACCCCGGCGGCTGGGTGATGGTGGAGCCGGAGCAGGTCGGTTACGACTACGTGACCGTCGCGCCGCCTCCGCCCCGTTATGAACACGTCCCCCATCCGCGTCCCGGCTACTTCTGGGCTCCCGGCTATTGGGAGTGGCGCGGCCACCACCACGAATGGGTCGCAGGCGGCTGGGTGGCGGAACGGCCGGGCTACATGTACGCGCAGCCACGCTGGATCGAGCGCGAGGGGCGTTGGTACCGCGAGGAAGGCCGGTGGGAGCGCCACCATGGCCATGGCGACCGCGATCACGACGGCATCCCCAACCGCTACGACCATGACCGCGACGGCGACGGTGTGCCCAATCGCTACGACCGCCACCCCGACAATCGCCACCGCGACTGACACCGCCACCCGTATCGCACGCCACGCGACGGGCGCCGGATCGGTTATGCTGGCGCCCCTGGTCACAATCCGCGTCGCGCATGAACCCATCCGAATTTGAACAATTGACCGCCGCGGCCTACAAAGGCGAGCGCGCGGCCAGTCGCCGGCTGGCCGCGCGCACCGGCATGCCGGAACTGGACGCTTTGCGCCAGACGCTGGTGCAGGCGGCCGGCGCCGAAGGCCTGGCCGCGCTGCTGGCGACGCGCAGCCGCCTGCGCGACGCAGCGCTGGCGGCGCGCGACGCGCGTCTGCGCCTGCAGCAATCCCGTCTCGCCCTCAAACGCGCGGCCAGTGCGCCACCGGCCGACGCATGGCGCGCGTGGTTCGACGGCTCGGCCCATCCCAATCCGGGCCGGCTGGGCATAGGCGCCCTGTTGTGCGGGCCGGATGGGGAAAGAATGGAGATCAGCCGCCCGGCCGGCCATGGCAACAGCGGCGAGGCCGAATACCAGGCGCTGATCGCGCTGCTGGAAGCGGCGCTGCCGTTGCGGATCGCGCAGCTGGTGGTCTACGGCGACAGCAAAGTGGTGATCGATGATGTGAATCTGGCGCCGGCCGCCGGCGCCAAGGGACTTGAAGCGCACCGCCAGCGGGTGCTGGCGCTGCTGCAACAGTTCAGGCAAACGGGCGGGGTCAGCCTGCGTTGGGTGCCGCGCCACCGCAACGGCGACGCGGACCGGCTTTCGCAGCAGGCCATCGCATCCTGGACCGGACAAGGGCCGGACGCGGCGGGCGCGCGCTGAGCGCGCCGGCGCGCGCGGGGGCGGACGGCGGGATCAGGCGGCCGCAGCGTCCAGCAAGCCCATGTCGGCGCTCGACATCAGCTTGTCGATATCGACCAGGATGAGCATGCGCTCGTCGATGGTGCCCAGGCCGATGATGTAATCGGTATCGAGGGCCGAGCCGATGTCCGGCGCCGGCTTGAGCTGCTCGGGCGTGAGCGTGGTCACGTCCGACACACGGTCCACCACCATGCCCACCACACGGTGGCCGATGTTGAGGATGATCACCACGGTGAACTGGTCATAGCTGGGCGTGCCGAGCTTGAACTTGATGCGCATGTCCACGATGGGCACGATGATGCCGCGCAGGTTGACCACGCCGCGCACGAACTCCGGGGCGTTGGCGATGCGGGTCGGCGTTTCGTAGCTGCGGATCTCGCTCACTTTCTGAATATCGATGCCGTACTCTTCCTGGCCCAGGGTAAAGGCGAGGTATTCGGCCGCAGGGGACGCCACCTGGGCGTCGCTGGTGATGAGGGACATATCGGTTCCTTGGTTGGGGGCCGCACCCCGGACGAGCCAGGCGTGGGCGACACTTTAACGGGAGCAATGTTACCGCAAGTCAACTGTAATTGCATCTATTAAAGCTTCGCCGTCTGACCGGCGGTCAAACCCGGTCCGTCCCTCACGCGCCGGCCCCGCCCACTCAGCGCTGCGCGCCGCGCTCGGTGGGCACGCCCTGGCGGATGGTCAGCCACGGCTGCACGCCCTGCCGGCCCGACGTGGCCACCGGGGCCGCAGCGGGTGCGGGGCGGGCACGGCGCTCGTCCTCGCCCGCCACGTGGCCACGATGCGCGGCCGGCCGCTCCTGCCGCAGGCGGGCCGGCGCCGGCGTGCGCGTATCCTCGGCGCGCGGGCCCATGACCACGTTCTGGGTCGGCGTGTCGTCCAGCGCCTGGGCGCAGGCGCAGACGAGGATCAGGCTGGCGGCTAACATGGTGCGCATCGACGACTCCCAATGTTGTTATTTGTTGTAGTATTTTGCACAACACAATACAAATTAGCAAGCAAATAAGGTTTCTCCTCGCCAAAACCCGCGATTGTGCGGCTCCACAACGAATTGCCGTCGCCCTCTATGGTGCGCCTCCGTTTCATGCCACAATTGCATCGACGAAGCGGGCCGCACGCAGCGCGCCGCCGGTCCCGCTCCGCTTACCCATTCTTTGCCTATGACCACCACCAACGCCACCGCCCCTGCCCCACCCGTCGTACCCGCCGGCAACCTCAATTTCATCCTCGTCTGCGTGTTCATCGACATGCTCGGCATTGGCCTGGTGGTGCCCGTGTTGCCCATCCTCGTCGGCGAGTTCGTGCACGGCCGCGCCGGCCAGGCGTGGTGGTACGGCGCGCTCAGTTCCACATTCGGCCTGATGCAGTTCATCTTCATGCCCATGCTGGGCGCGCTCAGCGACCGCATCGGCCGCCGCCCCGTGCTGCTCTATTCGATGGCCGGCATGTGCCTCAACTTCCTGGCCACGGCCTGGGCGCCCAACCTGGCCTGCCTGTTCATCGGCCGCGTGGTGGGCGGCATGTCGTCGGCCAGCATGTCGGTGGCCTCGGCCTACGCGTCCGACATTTCCACGCCGGACAACCGGGCCAAAAGTTTCGGCAAGGTCGGCGCCGCGTTCGGACTGGGCTTCATCTGCGGCCCCATGCTGGGCGGGCTGCTGGGCAGCGTGAACCTGCACTTGCCGTTCTACGTGGCCGCCGGGCTGTCGGCCGCCAATTTCATCTATGGCTACCTGGTGGTGCCGGAATCGCTGCCGCAGGCGCGGCGCCAGCCGTTCAAGCTGGCCAAGGTCAATCCGCTGGCCGCCGTCGTCAAGCTGGCGCGGCGCACCGACATCCGCGGCCTGGTGATCGTCTATGCGCTGGTCACGTTCGCCCAGATGATGCTGCATTCGACGTGGGTGCTGTACACCCACTTCCGCTTCGGCTGGAGCCCGCGCGAGAACGGCATCGCGCTGTTCTGCGTGGGACTGGCGGCGGCCGTGGTGCAGGCCGGCCTGCTGGGCGTGCTGATCCGCCGCCTGGGCGAGGTGCGGCTGATGCTGGTGGGCCTCGGTTCGGGCTGCATCACCTACATGCTGTATGGACTGGCCACCGAGGGCTGGATGATGTACGTGTTCATCCTGTGCAATCTGCTGGCGTTCGCGGCCGGCCCGGCGTTGCAGGGCATCATCTCCAAGGCCACGCCGGCGCAGGAACAGGGCGAGCTGATGGGATCGCTGCAATCGATCAGCAGCCTGGGCATCATCGTCATGCCGCTGCTGGGCAACACCATCGTGGCCAAGGTGAGCGACCTGCCGGCGCGCGACTGGCGCATCGGCACCACCTTCTTCGCCTGCGCCGCCATGCAGGCACTGGCCATCCTCGTGGCGCGCCGCTACTTCCACCTGACCCGGCTGCGCCAGCAAGCGCAGATGCAGGCCTGAACATGATGCGCTTACCTTGTTCACCGTCCCCGTTGCGCGCCGGCCTGGCCTGGTTGTTGGCCTTGCTGGCCGGCGCCGCCGGCGCCACCTGCTCACGCGACATCAGCGCGCCGGTCGCGCCCACCGGCGCCAGCGTCATCATCGAGGCGGGCAACGTGAGCGGGATCTATCCGGATCTGCTGCGCGTCATCGGCCCGCGCAACGGCTGCACCATCCTGTTCCCCATCGTGCCGCGCGCGCGCCAGGTGGCCATGTTCGAGGCCGGCAAGGCCGACATGCTGGTGCCGGCCACGCGCACGGAGGCGCGCGACAAGATCGGCATCTTCGTCCCGATGATGGGCCACCGCGCCACGCTGATCTCGCTGGCCAGCGACCGGCCACCGATCACCAGCGCCAAGGAATTGCTGGAACGGCGTGAACTGCGGGTGGCCGTGGTGCGCGGCTTCGACCATGGCGAACAGTACTCGGCGCTGGTCAAGGAGCTGGCCAAGCAAGGACGCCTGTTCACGGAGGTGGACGTGAGCGCCGTGGCGCGCCTGCTCAACATGGGCGCGGTCGACATGACCATCATGGGGCCGACCATCCTGGCCGGCGCCATCGCCCACGAGCCGCGCGTGAGCGGCATGCTCGACAAACTGCGGCTGGAGCCGATACCGGAGCTGCCCTGGGGCCAGAGCGGCGCCTACATCTCGCGCCTGTCGCTCACGCCGGAAGACCAGCGCGCGCTGCGCGAAATGCTGGAGCAGGCGGCCAAATCGGGGGCGGTGATGGAAGGGTTCAAACGTTATCACCGGCCAGATATTCTGGCTGCGAGCGTGCGACCGCACTGAAAATACCGAAGACGCCGCGATCAACACGACGATATAAGCATGGCGCACAGCAACGCCGTCTCCGCCACCTTCACACAGACGATCCAAATGATCAGCTCGACTTTCAGATTTACCAGTTTGTCGTCAATGCGCTGTTCCAGGGAAAACAGATCATCGTTGGATAATGGAAATGACATAATGTGCCTCGCCGCTGTCCTATCTGGTAGATCGCCGGAGCAGGCCGCGAGTTGCCCGCCCGCGTCTGACGTTTGAGCCGGCACAACAACTTGACAGACCGGCGCCGAACTGCAACCATACGCGCATGAAATTGAACCCTATGCCTCGTTCGAATGTGAATTGGTGGTGCCGCTGACAGCGAGCGGCCACTGTTTATCCATAGTGAATGATGTTTTTATCAACGCCGCCTCCGCCAGGCGGCGTTTTTATTGGCGCGCCGGACGGGGGTAACGTAAAGGAACCCTGATGAGTCTGCCAGCCAAGTCCACTTCCCCCGCCGTGATCCTGACCGGCGACCGTCCCACCGGCCCCCTGCACCTCGGCCATTTCGTGGGCAGCCTGCGCAACCGCGTGGCCTACCAGCACGACTACAAGCAGTACATCATGCTGGCCGACTCGCAAGCGCTGACCGACAACATGGACGACACCGGCAAGGTGCACCGCAACGTGGTCGAGGTGGCGCTCGACTACCTGGCCGTCGGCATCGACCCGACCAAGTCCACCATCCTGATCCAGTCGCAGATCCCCGAGCTGGCCGAACTGACCTTCTACTACCTGAACCTGGTGACGGTGGCCCGCCTCGAGCGCAACCCGACCGTGAAGGCCGAGATCGTGCTGCGCGGCTTCGAGCGCGACATCCCGGCCGGCTTCCTGACCTACCCCGCCAGCCAGGCGGCCGACATCACGGCCTTCAAGGCCGCGCTGGTGCCGGTGGGCGAGGACCAGATTCCGATGATCGAGCAGACCAACGAAATCGTGCGCCGCTTCAACCGCCTCGCCAACCAGGACATCCTGGTCGAGTGCAAGGCACTGGTGCCGGAGATCGGCCGCCTGCCCGGCATCGACGGCAAGGCCAAGATGAGCAAATCGCTGGGCAACACCATCAACCTGGGCGCCTCGGCCGCCGAGATCACGGCCGCCGTCAAGAAGGTCTACACCGACCCGCTGCACCTGCGCGTGGAAGACCCCGGCCACCTGGAGGGCAACGTGGCCTTCATCTACCTGGACGCATTCGACCCCGACAAGGCCGCGCTGGCCGAGATGAAAGCGCATTACGTGCGCGGCGGCCTGGGCGACAGCATCGTCAAGAAGCGCCTCGAACTGGTGCTGCAGGAAATGCTGGCCCCGATCCGCGCGCGCCGCGAGGAACTGGCCAAGGACCGTGGCTACATCATGCAGGTGCTGAAGGATGGCACGGCCGCCGCGCGCGAAGTGGCGGCCCGCACCGCCGACGAAGTGAAGGCCGCGCTGGGCCTCAGCTATTTCTAAGCCCATGGCCAAAGCGCGCGCGCCGCGCCAGTCCGGCCGGCGCGCCAGCGCGCAGGCCGGCGGCGCCGCCGCCTATCTGCCCCTGGCCGCCTTCGCCCTGCTCTACCTGGCCGCCACGTGGTTGTGGCGACTGCCATCGTGGGTGGCGCTCGTGTATGGCGCGGCCAGCCTGCTGTGCTTCGCCCTCTACGCGCTCGACAAGGCTGCCGCCGTGCGCGGCCGCTGGCGCACCCCGGAACGCACGCTGTTGCTGCTGGGACTGGCCTGCGGCTGGCCGGGCGCCATCCTGGCCCAGCAGTGGCTGCGCCACAAATCCAGCAAGACGGCGTTCCGCGCGGTATTCTGGTGCACCGTGGCGGCCAACGTGGCCGCCTTCACCTGGCTGGCGCGCTGGCAAGCGGTGTGACCGCCGCCCGTCCGTCCCCCTCAACGTAGAAAGACTCCTGGCCGATGTGGAATGGCGTGTTGTGCGGCCTGCTGGCCGGCGCGATGTGGGGCATGGTGTTCATCGTGCCGGAACTGATGGCGGCCTATTCGCCGCTGGAACTGGCCGTGGGCCGCTACGTGGCCTATGGCGCCATCGCGGCCGGCCTGATGCTGCCGCGCCTGGGCAGCCTGCTGCGCCGGCTCGACCGGGCCGACTACCTGGCGCTGGTGCGCCACGCGCTGGCCGGCAACATCGTCTATTACATGCTGCTGTCGATGGGCGTCAAACTGGCGGGCGTGGCGCCCACCTCGCTCATCATCGGCGTGCTGCCGATCTCCGTCACACTGATGGGCCACAAGGACCACGGCTCGGTGCCGCTGCGCCGGCTGGCCTTGCCGCTGCTGGTGGTCGCGGCCGGCATCGTCTGCATCAACGTCGACGTGTTCACCCATGACAGCGGCGGCCCCGCCATCGCCGCCGGCCAGAAGGTCGTGGGCGTGCTGTGCGCCACCGGCGCGCTGCTGTGCTGGAGCTGGTACACGCTCGACAACGCGCGCTACCTCAAGCGCAATGCCCACTTCAGCAGCGGCGAATGGTCGGCCCTGTACGGCCTGTCCAGCGGCCTGATCGCACTGGCGCTCGGTCTGGCCGCGTTCGCGCTCCACCATGCCGACGTGACGGGCGCGGCCGGCGCGGCCAGCGGCCGCCACTGGGGCACGTTCTGGGCCGTCAACGCGGCGTTGGCGCTGGGCGCGTCCGTGATCGGCAACCACTTGTGGAACGTGGCCAGCCGGCGCGTGCCCGTCACGCTGTCGGGCCAGCTGATCCTGTTCGAAACGCTGTTCGCGCTGCTGTACGGCTTCATCTACAAGCAGCAGTTGCCGCGCCCGCTGGAGGTGGCGGCCATCGTGCTGCTGATCGTGGGGGTCGTGTGGTCGGTGCGCGTGCATGCGCTGGAGGAGGCGCACTAGCGACGCCGGCTTATTGCCGCGTCATTTGCCGCCATACTGGCCGCCCTACTGGCTGGCCAGCAATCCGTTCTCGCTCAGCAGATCCTGGATCAGTTCCAGCCGCAGCACGGGGTTATCCTGTAGCAGCAGGCGCTGCTTGTCGCGCAAGTCCAGCCGCAGCAGCTCGCACCAGCGGTTGGCCACCCAGCCCGCCTCGTCGAGCCGGTACGGCGGCGCCAGGTGCATATTGGCGGTGGAAATCTGCTTCTTCTCCAGCGAGCGGATCAGGGAACCGAGCGCGTCGGCCACGTTCTGCTGCTCCTCCGGCACGGGCACGACCCGGTCGCCGTCCAGCGGCTCCACATCGGCCACCCACAAGCCGTGGCGCAGCCGCTCGGCGCTGCACACCTGGAAGCGCGTGGTCCCCACGCACGACACGCGCAGCAGGCCCGGCATGGGCGCCGACCAGTCGACGATGCGGGCCATGGTGCCGGCGCTCGACAGCACCTGCTCCTGCTCCGGCAACTGCACCTCGCTCCCCTCCAGCAACGGCACCACCCCGAACGGCTCGTCCTCGGCGATGCAGCGTTTGATCAGGTCCAGGTAGCGCACCTCGAACACCTGCAATGGCAGGTGTCCGTCGGGGAATAACACTGTATTCAGCGGGAATAGTGAAATGGCAAGCATTCCGCATCATCGCACAGATCGGCGCGAACGGCATTGCCCTAAACAAGTGATAACGCAAGAAAGGCGCGGCGGCGCACTCGCTTTCACCACAAAAGCAACAGCGAGGCAGGTAACGGAAAGCGGGTAATACGCGGCATGAATATACCGCGCCGGCATTAAGACGGATAATGCCGGCGCTCGCCGGCGGCCACGCTTGCACGCGCCCGCGCCGGCGACATCGACGGCAATCGCAACGGGATCGGGCTGGCGGCTATTCTCGCCAGCGCGCGCGATCCCGGTCCGCCATTACTTGATCAGATATTGTTCCTTGTCTTTGCCTTCCAACCATTTCGGTGCGCGGCCGCGGCCGGTCCAGGTCTGGCCGGTGGCGTCGTCACGGTATTTGGTGGGCACGGGGGCGCGCGTCTTGACCGGCTTGGCTTTCGTCACCGCGCCCAGGTCGGCCAGCGTCAGACCATAATCACGCATGATGGCGGCGATTTGCTCCTTGGCTGCCTGCAATTCATTCTTGCGTGCGGTTTCGGCCAGGTTTTCCAATTCCGCGATCTTTGCTTTGTATTCCTGGTACGTCGTCATATTAATATCCTTTTGATCGGTTGAGAGCGAATGTTTAAACTCGTCTTTCGTGGCGCTTCGGCATAACTCACGTTGTTACAATGTGAGAGAATTCACGAGGTGTCAATTTACCATAAGATCGGCGAAATTTTATGGCGATATACACAACAAATACCAATATAAATAGAATTGGGAATAATTTCTACAACTATCTGATTGTATTTCAATCCGCGGCGGGAATAGCACGCGATAGCGCCCGTCCCACGAGTTTGTTTCGGCGCAATACTCAAGTAGTTAAATCCAGTTAAAGCGCGCCCATCCCGCCGGCGCGGCGCGGCGCGCACTAGATGGGATGCCCTAGCGCGGGAGATGCATTTTTCTCGCGGGGCAACGCTATAATGCGTCACCCTTTATTCGCCATGGATTGACTATCGTGTCCGACCGCCTTGCCGTGCTGCCTCAATACCTGCTTCCCAAGGGAGCGCTGACCAATTTCGCGGGACGGGTGGCCGGCGCCAGGGGCGGCTCCGCCACCACCGGACTGATCCGCTGGTTCGTGGGCCGCTACGACGTGAACATGGACGAAGCGCTCGATCCCGACATCAGCCATTACGCCAGCTTCAACGATTTCTTCACGCGCGCGCTGCGCCCGGACGCGCGCCCGCTGGCGCCGGCTGATTATGTGTGCCCCGTCGACGGCCGCATCAGCCAGTTCGGCGCCATCGCGGACGACCAGATCTTCCAGGCCAAGGGCCACCAGTTCAGCACCACCGCCCTGCTCGGCGGCGACCGCGCGCTGGCCGAGCAATTCCGCCACGGCAGCTTCGCCAACCTGTACCTGAGCCCGCGCGACTACCACCGCATCCACATGCCCTGCGACGGCCGCCTGACCCGCATGATCTACATTCCCGGCGCCCTGTTCTCCGTCAATCCAACCACGGCGCGCGGCATCCCCGGCCTGTTCGCGCGCAATGAACGCGTGGTGTGCGTGTTCGAGGGCGCGCACGGCCCGTTCGTGCTGACGCTGGTGGGCGCCACCATCGTCGGCAGCATGGCCACCACCTGGCATGGCGTGGTCAACCCGCCGCGCACGTCCACCGTGCGCGAGTGGACCTACGCGGACCAGAACATCGTGCTGAAAAAAGGCGAGGAAATGGGCCGCTTCCTGCTCGGCTCCACGGTCGTCATGCTGTTCCCCAAGGACACGATCCGCTTCAATCCCGGCTGGCAGCCGGCCGCCGCCATCCAGCTGGGCGAAATGATGGGCAACGTCACATGACGGGCAAGGTCGGCTAAGCGCCCGCCGTCACACGGCGGCATCGGCCGCGAAGCCCGCCTCCAGCATGTCGAGAAACACCCGGGTCTTGGCCGGCATCAGCCGGCGGCCGGGGAACACGGCCCAGCCCGTCACCGTCGGAAAACACCAGTCCGGCAACACCCGCACCAGCTCCCCCGTGTGCAGATAAGGCTGCGCCAGCTGCTCGGTGCTGGCCGCGATCCCCACGCCCGTGCGCGCCATGCGCACCAGCAAGTCCGGCGAATTGGCCATCATCCGCACCGGCAAATCGCGCTCCCATAAGGTCTTGCCGCGCTGCAGCGTCCAGCGCGTGAGGCCGTTCACGCGCGGCGGCAAACTCAACAGATCGTGCTGGAACAGGTCGTCCGGATGCTCGGGCAAGCCGCGCAAGCCCGTGTAGGCCGGCGCCGCGTACAGGCCCAGCGTGCTCAGCGTGATGCGGCGCGCCGCCAGCGTGGCGTCGTCGGGCAGCGCGCCCATGCGGATGGCCAGATCGAAATTCTCGGCCACCAGATCGACCCGGCGCGGCGACAAGTCCAGTTCCAGCGAGATGGCCGGATACGCGGCCATGAAACGGGCCAGCAAGGCGCCCATCACGAGGTTGGCGAAGTCGGCCGGCATGGACACGCGCAGCAGTCCGCTCGGCGCGCCCTGCCGGTGCTGGGCCAGCGCGGCGGCCGCCTCGGTCTCCTCGGTGACCCGGCGCGCGTGCTCCAGCAGGCTGGCGCCGAACTCGGTCAGCACCAGCTTGCGCGTGGTGCGCAGGAGCAAGCGCTCGCCCAGCTGCGTTTCCAGCAGCGACAGCCGACGCGAGACGGTGGACTTGGGCAACTGCACGCGCGCGGCCGCCAGGCTCAGGCTGCCGCATTCGACGATGCGGGCGAACAGCAGTAGATCCGCGGGATCGATTTCCATGTGATTGTTCCATTGGTGGACTAATGTTATCCATTTTAACGGCTTCCGGCACGATTTTGGAACTGATAAAGTTCTCCCATCGTAACAACAACCCCACAGAAACGGAGCACACCATGAACATCCTGCAAATCAACTCCAGCGCCCGCAGCATCGGTTCCGAATCGACCCGCCTGGCCGACGCCCTGGTCGCCAAGCTGAGCGCCACCGCCGCCAACGTCAGCGTGACGCGCCGCGACCTCGCGTCCCAGCCCCACCCGGTGCTCGACGAAGCGGCCCTGCAAGCCCTGTTCACCCCGGCCGAGCAGCGCAACGCCGAGCAGGCCGCCCGCGTGGCCCTCGACGACGCCCTGATCGCCCAGGTGCAGGCCGCCGATGTGATCGTGATCGGCTCGCCCATGTACAACTTCGGCATCACCGTGCAACTGAAAAGCTGGTTCGACGCCATCGCCCGCGCCGGCGTGACCTTCAAGTACACGGCCACCGGCCCCGTCGGCCTGCTGACCGGCAAGAAGGTGTACGTGGCCGTGGCGCGCGGCGGCATGCACCGCGACGCGCCGTCCGACACCCAGCTGCCGCACCTGAAGACCTTCCTGGCCTTCCTGGGCCTGACCGACGTGCAATTCGTGTACGCTGAAGGCATGGGCCTGGGCCCCGACGCGGTCGCCAAGGCGCAAGCCCAGGCCGACGCCGAAATCAACGCCGTGCTGGTATAAACCCTGTAACGCGACGCCGCCCGCCAAGGGGCGGCGCGTCCGGACTGGAGAACATAATGAGTCAGACTACGACCGCAGTACCCGAGCAAGTGCGGCAAGACCGCACGGTGGAGCGCATCATCCACGGCCAGGCCGTGATGGATGGGGCCGGCGTGAAGATCAACCGCGTCCTGACCCAGACCCTGCAGCGCCGCCTCGACCCGTTCCTGATGCTCGACGCCTTCGGCAGCGACGAGGCCAACGACTACATCGCCGGCTTCCCGTCGCACCCGCACCGCGGTTTCGAAACCGTGTCCTACATGCTGACCGGGCGCATGCGGCACAAGGACAGCGCCGGCCATGAAGGCCTGCTCACCAGCGGCGGCGTGCAATGGATGACGGCCGGGCGCGGCGTGATCCACTCGGAAATGCCGGAGCAGGAGGAAGGCGTGATGGAAGGCTTCCAGCTGTGGCTGAACCTGCCCGCGCGCGACAAGATGCGCGCGCCGTGGTACCGCGACTTCGACGCCGCCGACATCCCGGCTTTCACCACGCCCGAGGGGGTGACGGTGCGCGTGATCGCCGGCCGCAGCCACGGCGTGGACGGCGCCGTGCAGCGCGAGGTGACGGAACCGCTGTACCTGGACCTGGAGATCCCGGCCGGCGCCAGCTTCAGCCAGTTGCTGCCCGAGGGCCACAACGCCTTCCTGTACACCTACCGGGGCGCGGTCAGCGTGGGCGAGCGGGCGGTGCCGTCGAAGGCGATGGCCATCCTCGCCAACACGGCCGGCGCCGACGGCGTGACGCTGCGTGCGGCCGAGGCCAGCCGGGCCATCCTGTTGTCGGGCCGGCCCCTGAACGAGCCGATCGCGCAATACGGCCCGTTCGTGATGAACACCCAGGCCGAGATCTTCGCGGCCGTGGAAGACTTCCGCGCCGGCCGCCTGGGCGAGGAAGCCCAAGGCTGACGCGCCAGCCAAACCGGGGTCAGGTCATGAGTTCAGGCAACTTGCCCGAACTCATGACCTGACCCCGGTTCTCGAATCTGCGGTGATCGGGGTAGAATCGGGTTCCGTCCGCTCTCGCCCGTGCCGCCATGCCGCAAGCATTGCCCTTCCCGATACGCCAGGAGTGTCCGCCCGGCGCCTGCGTCTGCGGGCGCGACGGGCTGCTCGACGCGCTGGCGGCGGCGCCGGAGACGGACGTGCGCATCCTGCGCCTCACGCGCGAGGAGGAAAAGCGCCTGGTCGCCCGCATCGAAGCCATCGCCAGCTACGAGGAACTGCAGCGCATGACGACGCGCATGGACCAACTGCTGGGCATGGCCGTCAGCATCACGCCGAGCGTGCGCGGGGTGCGCACGGTGCGCGGCCTGGCGATCGAACTGGCCGAGCGCCCCGGCCTGTGCCGCAAGACGCGCCAGGCCATCCCGGCCGCCATCCGGCGCTGCCTGGACCGCCATCCCGACATCGTCTACGCGCTGCTGAACGCGCGCGACCTGCTGGGCGCGACCTGAGCCGGCTTGATGCCGCATAGCGCGCGCCGCTTGCCCCCGCCCGCGCAGCATGCCACAATGACCACGCTCCATTCCGACACACTGTCCGCAAATTACCAAGGAGGCATCCATGGTTTCAGCAACAGAACAGTTCACCGCGCAGCTCCCCGCGGCCAGCCGCGCCCAGGTGGAAGCGCAGGTCGATTTCGTCACCGCGCTGGCCCAGAGCGGGGTCGACAGCATGGCCAAGCTGACCGCCCTCAACATGGACGCCCTCCGCGCCGTGCTCGATGAATACCCGAAAGCCATGCACCAGCGGCTGGCGGCCAGCACGCCGCAGGAATGGCTGGCCACGGCCAGCGCCCAGGTGGCGCCCACGCTGGAGCGCGCCGCCGATTACGGCCGCCAGCTGGCCGAACTGACGCTGGAGACGCAAACAGCGCTCAGCCGCGCGGCCCAGCGGGCCGGCAACCACAAGCAGTAGCGGCAGTAACCCCTGCGGCCGGCTGACCGGCCACCGATCGCGTTTCCGGGAGTGTCCCATGTCCCTGTCCGACCCGCCAGCCGGCTCGCCGGCCATGCCCCCGCTTGCCTCGTCCGTCTTCGATTACTGGGTCGACGCGTGGCAACGGGCCATCCTCACCTTCGACGTGCTGCGCGAACGCGGCAACATCTACGCCGAGCATGAGCAGTCGGGCAAGCCGCCCGTGCTGGTGTTCGACTACGACATCATCGTCGATGGCCGCAAGCTGGAACGGCCGGCCAACTACGCGCTGGCCGCCATCAAGCCGCCAGCCGACTGCCCGGCCACCGACCCGCACAAGCGCCCGTTCGTGGTGATCGACCCGCGCGCCGGCCACGGCCCCGGCATCGGCGGCTCCAAGATCGACAGCGAGATCGGCATCGCGCTGCGCCAGGGCCACCCGTGCTATTTCGTGATGTTCTTCCCGCAGCCGGTGCCGGGCCAGACGATCGAATGCGTGACGGCGGCCGAACGCGTGTTCCTGGCCAAGGTCAACCAGCTGCACCCGGGCGACGCCGGCAAGCCCTTCGTGATCGGCAATTGCCAGGGCGGCTGGGCGCTGATGATGCTGGCCGCGCTGGAGCCGGAACTGGTGGGCCCCATCCTGCTGGCCGGCTCGCCCATCTCGTACTGGTCGGGCGTGCACGGCAAATACCCGATGCGCTACACGGGCGGCCTGCTGGGCGGCACCTGGCCGGCCTCGCTGGCCGGCGACCTGGGCAACGGCAAGTTCGACGGCGCCCACCTGGTCAACAACTTCGAACAACTGGACCCGGCCAACACCTACTGGCACAAGCCCTACGGCCTGTATGCCAAGGTCGACACGGAACGCCAGCGCTTCCTGGAATTCGAGCGCTGGTGGGGCGGCCATTTCCTGCTCAACAAGGAGGAGATGGAGTGGATCACCCAGAACCTGTTCGTCGGCAACCGCCTGAGCGCCGGCGAGATCTTCCACGATGACGGCCGCAGCCAGATCAACCTGCGCCACATCCGCTCGCCCATCATCGTGTTCGCCTCCTGGGGCGACAACATCACGCCGCCGCAGCAGGCGCTGAACTGGATCCCCGACCTGTACGCCAACGCCGGCGAAATCCGCGACAACGAGCAGACCATCGTCTACTTCCTGCACGAGCACGTGGGCCACCTCGGCATCTTCGTGTCGGCCGGCGTGGCCAACCGCGAGCACACGGAACTGGCCAACGCGCTGGACCTGATCGACGTGCTGCCGCCCGGCCTGTACGAGGCCATCATCACCGACACCCACCCCGACATGCCGGGCCTGGAGTTCGCCAGCGGGCGCTACGTGATCCGCTTCGAGCCGCGCGAGGTGAGCGACATCCTGGCCCTGGGCGAGGGCCGCGACGACGAGCGCGCGTTCGAGGTGGTGCGCCGCGTGGCCCAGGCCAACCAGGCCATGTACGACCGCTTCGTGTCGCCGGCCGTGCGCGCCGTCACCAACGAGACGACGGCCGCGCTGTACCGCAACCTCAACTCGGCGCGGCTGGAGCGGCACCTGATCTCGGACAGCAACCCGTTCGTCAAGGCCGCGGCGCCGCTGGCCGAGGCCGTGCGCGCGCAGCGCCGGCCGGTGGCCCCGGACAACCCGCTGCTGCAGGCCGAGCGGCAGGCCAGCGCCATGATCGGCCAGCTGTGGGACAGCTACCGCGACCTGCGCGACAGCGCCTGCGAGAACCTGTTCAAGGCCGTCTACGAATCGCCGCTGACGGCGGCGCTGGTGGGGCTGTCGCCGTCCGCGCCGCACCTGAACCGCCCGCGCGGTCGCAGCCGCGAACAGGACGAGCTGCTGCGCCTGCGCCGCGCCGAACGCGAGACATGGTTCGAACGGGGCAGCCAGGAGTCGGGCTTCCTGCGGCTGGTGATCTACGTAGCCAGCGGCGTGGGCGTGGTGGACAAGCGGCCGTACGACGGCATCCGCCAGCTGATGCGCGAACGGGGCCTGGACAAGTCCATCACGCTGAACCAGCTCAAGCACGCGGTCAACCTGCAAACCTATCTGGTGCGGCTGGACGAGGACCGCGCGCTGCAAGGCCTGCGCGTGCTGCTGCCCACGCTGGCCCAGCGGCGCGAGGCGCTGCACCTGGCGCGCGGCCTGCTGGCGCGCAGCGGGCCGATCAAGGAGGAAAAGCGGCTGCGGCTGCAGCACGTGGCGGCCATCCTGCAGGTCGATGAAACGGCGTCGCCGGTCGCCGCCGAACCGGGGCCGGAGATGTGAGCCCCGTCAGCCCGGATGGGCCACGGCGGCGCCGGGCATGGTGCCGCCGTCGCTGCCGTCCGGGTGGATGTCGTGGAACTTGCTGAAGTCGAGGATGCGGATGTCGCCCTCCAGCTTGTCGGACAGGATGTCGGCGAAGTGGTGGTCGAAGAAGATGTGCTCGGCCGAATAGCTCTGGCGCGCGTGGACGAAATCGTTGAGCGTGTCGTCGGTGCCGGACACGCCCACCGTCAGCGTGGTGCCTTCGTTGATCAGGTCCTGGCGCGTCTTGCCCCACAACGGGCTGCTCTCGTCGATGCGGTGCATGATGGTCCACGTGAGCGCGAACACGGTGGTCTGCTCGCGTTCAAGCTTGAGGTCGTAGAAGCGCGTGAACAGCTGGCCCTCCTGGGTCGTCTCGCGCCGCACCAGCGAGGCCCGCACCGACGCCTCCAGGATCAGGTTGGAGCGCTCGTTGCCGGCCCGCAGCATCAACGTGGGCACGCCATTGAAGGGCGTGACGACGGCCGAATCGGAGAACATGATGCGCGACGTGGGCCGCGAGAAGCGCGCGAACAACAGGCCCGTGACCACCGCCACCTCCACCATGCCGAGCATGATCTCGAGCGACGCCACCACGTGGCCGTAGGTGCTGCCCGGATTCATGTAGCCATAGCCGACCGTGGCCAGCGTCTCGATCGAGAAGAACACGTCGTCGAAGAACGAGTCCGGGCGCGCGTTGGCGACGGAACCGGGCACCAGGTAGAACGCGCTGGCGAACAGCAGGTTGGTCAGCACATAGATGGCGGAGAACAGCAGGAAGAAGCGCAGCCATGTCAGCGTCAGCATCCAGTGGTAGATGTCGGCCCAGTACCAGCGCGGCAGCCCGATGCGCTTGATGCGCGAATTCCCCATGCGGAAGGTGCCGCGTTCGGCGCCCACCTTGGGCCGCAACGGCCCCTTGACTGGCTTTGCGCTCATTGTGTCCCGCTCAATCGTCGTCGTTCGGATCGAGCTCGGGGAACATCACGTCGGTGTAGCCGAAGCGGGAAAAGTCCGTGATGCGCATCGGGTACAGGATGCCGTGCAGGTGGTCGACCTCGTGCTGCACCACGCGCGCGTGGAAACCGTCCACCTCGCGCACGATGGGCTGGTTGAACTGGTCCACGCCCACGTAGCGCAGGCGGGTCCAGCGCGGCACGCTGCCGCGCAGGCCGGGCACGGACAGGCAGCCTTCGAAGCCCTCCTCCTTCTCGTCCGACAGCGGCGTGAGCACGGGATTGATCAACACCGTCTCGGGCACCTGCGGCGCGTCCGGATAACGCGGATTCTGCTTGAAGCCGTAGATCACCAGTTGCAGGTTGACCCCGATCTGCGGCGCGGCCAGCCCGGCGCCGTTGGCCGCGTGCATGGTGTCGAACATGTCGGCGATCAGGCGTTCCATCTCGGGCGTGCCGAATTCGCGCACCGGCTCGGCCACGCGCAGCAAGCGCGGGTCGCCCATCTTGAGGATCTCGCGCACGGTCATGGCTGGTCCCCCGCCGCCCGCTCCGTGGTGAGCTGGCACTGTACTTCGCGCAGGAAGGCGCAATAGGCGTCGCCGACTTCGGCGTGCTTCAAACCCATGGCCGTGGTGGCCTTCAGGTAGCCAAGCTTGGAGCCGCAGTCGTAGCGCTGGCCCTGGTAGCGATAGGCCAGCACCCGCTCATCCTTCATCAGGGCGGCGATGCCGTCGGTGAGCTGGATTTCGCCGCCGGTGCCGGCGCCGATGTTCTCCAGGTAGCCGAAGATGCGGCTCGACAGCACATAGCGCCCCACCACGGCCAGCGTGGATGGCGCATCGTCCGGCTGCGGTTTCTCGACGATGCCGTGCACCAGCTCCAGGTTGGGCTGGTAGGCCGACGCGCTGACGATGCCGTACTGTTTGGTTTCAGCGCGCGCCACGTTCTGCACGGCCAGCACGCTGCAGCGCTCGTAGGCGTACAAGTCCGTCATCTGGGCCAGCACGGGCTTGACGCCGTCGGGCGTGTCCATGAAGTCGTCGGCCAGCAGCACGGCGAACGGATCGTCGCCCACCACGGGGCGCGCGCACAGCACGGCGTGGCCCAGGCCCAGCGGCGCCGACTGGCGGATGTAAATGCAATTGACGTGCTTGGGGATCACGTTCTGGACGAATTCGAGCAGCCGCGTCTTGCCGGCAGCCTCCAGTTCCGATTCCAGCTCGTAGGCCGTGTCGAAGTGGTCCTCGATGGCGCGCTTGTTGCGGCCCGTGATGAAGATCAGCTCCGTGATGCCGGCCGCCACGGCCTCCTCCACCGCGTACTGGATCAGCGGCTTGTCCACGATGGGCAGCATCTCCTTCGGCTGCGCCTTGGTCGCGGGCAGGAAACGGCTGCCCAGTCCCGCCACCGGGAATACTGCCTTGGTAATCTTCTTCGTCATGCCACACTTCCGTTGTCTGTTGCGGCAGCCGCGCCGGGCTGCCCGTGTAATGCCAATAGTGCCAGCAAGCCCGCTTCGTCGAGAATCGCCAGATCAAGTTCCTGCGCCTTGGCCAGCTTGCTGCCGGCGTCCGCGCCGGCCACCACGTAGCCGGTCTTCTTCGACACGGAACCGGCCACGCGGCCACCGGCCGCCTCGATCAGGGCCGCCGCCTGGTCGCGGCTCAGGTTGGGCAGCGTGCCCGTCAACACGAAGGTCTTGCCGCTCAGGGCGCCGTCCACCACGGCCGCCGCTTCCGGCAACTGGGCCAGCAGGTCGTTGCGCAGGGCGTCCAGCGCCAGCAATTGCTCGCGGTGGCCGGGCTGCTCCATCCAGTCGCGCAACGCGTCGGCCACGGCGGCCGGCAGGCCGAACACGTCGAATATCTTCAGGTAGGCCAGCGCCTCAAGCGTGACGCCCTGCTCCACCAGCTGCTTGCTGCGCGGCTCCGTCAATTTGGGGATGGCCAGCGCGGCCAGCAGCTTGACCGTGTCGAGCCGCTCGCGCAGCTTGGCGCTGGGCGCGTGCTCGCCTTGCGGTTGCACGCCCTCGGCCAGCAGCGCGTCGATGGCCTGCTGGTTCTTCGGTTCGGCGAAAAAGTCGGCGATGGACTCGGCCACCGTGCCGCCGATGTCGGGCAGCACGCGCAGCAGCGCCACCGGGGCGCGCCGCACCAGTTCGAAACGGCCCAGCCATTCGGCCAGGGTCTTGGCCGTCGATTCGCCCACGTGGCGGATGCCGAGCGCGAACAGCAAGCGTTCCAGCGGCGGGCGCTTGGCGGCGGCGATCGCCTCCAGCAGGTTCTCGGCCCACTTGGTGGCCACCTTGCCTTGCTGGACCGTCTCGGGCGTGGTGCCGTCGCGCTCGTCGGCCAGGCGCTTCATCTTCAGCAGGTCGTCCAGCGTCAGCCGGTACAGGTCCGACACGCCATGCACCAGGCCCGCCTCGACCAGGTTGTCGATGTAGCGGTCGCCCAGGCCTTCGATGTCCATCATGCGGCGGCCGGCGAAGTGGCGGATCGCCTCCTTGCGCTGGGCCGAGCAGAACAGGCCTCCCGAGCAGCGCGCGATGGCCTCGTCCTCCTCGCGCACCACGTGCGAGCCGCACACGGGGCAATGCTTGGGCAGTTCATACGGCGGCGGCGGCGGTTCGGGGCGCTTGTCGAACACCACCGCCAGCACTTCGGGAATCACGTCGCCGGCGCGGCGCACGATCACCGTGTCGCCCACGCGCACATCCTTGCGCCGCACCTCGTCCTCGTTGTGCAGCGTGGCGTTGGTGACGTTGACGCCGCCCACGAACACGGACGCCAGCCGCGCCACCGGCGTGATGGCGCCGGTGCGGCCGACCTGCACTTCGATCGCCTGCACCGTCGTCAGCGCCTCCTCGGCAGGAAACTTGTGGGCCAGCGCGAAACGGGGCGCGCGCGACACGTAGCCGAGCACGCGCTGGTCCTGCAGGCGGTTGGCCTTGTACACCACGCCGTCGATCTCGTACGGCAGATCCGGACGGCTGGCGCCGATGGCGCGGTAATAGCCGAGCAGCCCATCGACGCCGCGCACGACGGACGCCTCGCGCGCCACGGGCAGGCCCAGCGTGCGGTACCAGTCCAGCAGCGCAGAGTGCGACTCGGGCATGGGCGCCCCTTCCAGCGCGCCGATGCCGTAGGCGAAGAAGCTCAGCTTGCGCTGGCTGGTGATGCGCGAATCGAGCTGGCGCAGGGTGCCGGCCGCCGCGTTGCGCGGGTTGACGAATTCCTTGTGGCCGGCGGCGCGCTGACGCTCGTTCATCCGTTCGAAATCGGCCTTGAACATCAGCACCTCGCCGCGCACGTCGAGCACGGCCGGCGGGTGCGGCGTGTCCAGCCGCAGCGGGATGCTGCGGATGGTCTTGACGTTGGCCGTCACGTCCTCGCCCGTGTAGCCGTCGCCGCGCGTGGCGGCCTGCACCAGCACGCCGTCCACATAACGCAGGTTGATGGCCAGGCCGTCGTACTTGACCTCGGCCGCGTAGTCGACCTGCACCGCGTCCAGCCCTTCGCGCACGCGGCGGTCGAAGTTGACGATGTCGTCGTCGTTGAAGCCGTTGTTCAGCGACAGCATGGGCACGGCGTGCGTGACCTGCTCGAACTGCGGCAGCGGCGGCGCGCCCACGCGCAGGGTCGGCGAATCGGGCTGGGCCAGCTCGGGGTGGGCCGCCTCCAGTTGTTGCAGCTCGAGGAACAGCTTGTCGTACTCCGCGTCCGGGATGGTGGGCGCGTCCAGCACATGATAGGCGTGCAGATGCTTGTTCAGCTCCGCGCCCAGGGCGGCCATCCGGGCCGCGGCTTCCGTCATGTCCGGGTTGTGTTGCGTGTTGCTCATGGTCCTGCTTTCAGCTGAACAGGCGCAGCGCGCGCGAGGAGCCGGCCGGTATGTCGGACGCTTCCATCTCGGCGTAGAATTCCTGCACCTGGCCTTTGATGTCTTCCAGTGCCGCGTCGCTGAGCGGCGTGTTGTAATCGTCGACGATGGTCGCGTCCAGCCGCGCCACCAGCGACTTGGCGCATGCCACCATGGCGCCGAAGCCGTCGCGGGCCGGCGCCACGCATGGCACGTCCAGCAGCAGCGTCAGGCGCGACGTGGTTTCCTCGGCCAGCGTCACGTTGGTCGACAGCGAGAACAGATGACCGCCCTCGCCGTCCGGCATCACGAAGCGGCCATCGGGGCGCACGTCGAAGCCTTTCTTCTCCAGCGCGCCCAGCAGCGTGGCGATGGCCCATGGCGCGCCATTGCTTTGCAGGTTCACGCCCAGCTGCGCATCGTGGCCGGCCACGAAACGGTGCAGGTTGCGGGCCTCGGCCATCACCTCGATCATGTCCGGGATTTCCGGCTCGGCGCCGATCTCGTCGGCCATCGCGCGCAGGCGCGTGACCAGTTCCGAATATTCGAGTTCGTTCAGGGCCGTGGTGCGGCTGGCCAGCTGCACGCCGCCCTGCAATTTCGTATAGACCCCGCCGTGCACGATCGGTTCCCAGTCGCCGCTGACGGCCAGGCCGATGAAGTGCACCGGCTTGTTGCCCACCAGACGCAAGGTCTGCAGCACGGGCAGGATTTTCTCGCCGCGCGCCGGGCCTTCCAGCGCCAGCGGCAGCAGGCAGTCGATCAGCGGATCGACCAGGTTGGTGGCCTGCTCAGCCAGGTTGGCGGCCGCCTCGGCCGTGGACGCGGCCTGCTCGGCCGCCGGCGCGGGCTGGCCTTCGCCGTACCGGGCGTCGCCGGCCACCGCACTGAGCGCGGCGGCGGCGGCCGATGCTTCACCGCCGGCCACGCCGGGCGCGGCGCCGTCGAGCGAGAAACTCGGCTCCTGGCGCGCCACGGGCGCATCGCCCGCGCGCATCAGCACATCGTCGTGGTCGGACGCGAACGCCCGTTCCACGCTTTTCTTGGCCTTGTATTCCTGCCACTTGTTGTAGCTGAACACGCCGACGATGAACACGCCGCCGGCACCGATTAAACTCAGTTGAAGATCTGTCATGCTGCTTGTGCCTCGGAAGCAAAATTGGCGGCGGCTTCCATATCCACCGCCACGATGCGCGATACGCCCTGCTCTTGCATCGTCACACCGATCAGTTGATTGGCCATCTCCATCGCGATCTTGTTGTGCGAAATGAAGAGGAATTGGGTCTGGTCCGACATGCGCTTGACCATCCGGCAGAAACGTTCCGTGTTGGCGTCGTCCAGCGGCGCGTCGACCTCGTCGAGCAGGCAGAATGGCGCCGGGTTCAGGCGGAACATGGAGAATACCAGCGCCGTGGCCGTGAGCGCCTTCTCGCCGCCCGACAGCAGGTGGATGGTGGCGTTCTTCTTGCCCGGCGGCTGCGCCATCACCTGCACGCCGGCGTCGAGGATCTCGTCGCCCGTCATGATCAGCTTGGCCTGGCCGCCGCCGAACAGGATGGGGAACAGCTCGGAGAAGTGGCCGTTGACGCGGTCGAAGGTGTCTTGCAGCAGTTCGCGCGTTTCCTTGTCGATCTTTTGGATCGCATCTTCCAGCGTGTTGATGGCCTCGGTCAGGTCGGCGTTCTGCGCGTCCAGGAATTGCTTGCGTTCGGACGCCTGGGCCAGCTCGTCGAGCGCGGCCAGGTTGACGGCGCCCAGGCCGGCGATGGCGTTGCTCAGCCGTGTCACCTCGCCTTGCAGGTACGATGGTTTCATGTCCGGATGCAGCTTCTCGGACAGGGCCGTCTCGTCCGCGTTCACTTCGGCCAGCTGGGCCGCGTACTGCTCCTGGTTCAGGCGCGCGGCCTGTTCCTTGAGCTGCATCTCCATGATCTTGTCGCGCTGCGGCTGCAGGCTGCGTTCGGCCTGCATGCGCTGCTCCTCGGACGAGCGCAGCTGCTGGGTGATCTGGTCCAGTTCGTGGCGCGCGTCCGACAACGCCTTCTCCTGCTCGGTGCGCCGTTGCAGCAAGTCCTGCAAGCCATCGTTGGCCGCGCCCGACTCCAGGCTGGCCAGCTCCTGCTGTCCGGCCTCCAGGCTGGCCGCCACCTGCGCCGCCTGCGTGGTGGCGGTGGCGATATTGCGGCGCAATTCCTCGATCTTGCTGCGCTGCGACTTCTCGGCGAACTGGGCTTCCTGCGCGGCCCGCTCCAGGTCGCGCAACTGCTCGCGCGCGTCGGCCAGCCGCTGCTCCTGCTGCAGGAAGGCCGTCTGGCCATCCTCGTGCTCGCCCTGCAGGGTGCCCAGCGCCATGTCGAGCTGCTCGAATTTCTCCTCCGACTCCAGCTTGACCTGCATCTGCTCGGCCTCCTGGGCCGCGATCTCGGCCAGGTCCGTCTCGATCTGGCCACTGCGCTGGTTGAAGCGCGCCTCGACCTCGGACAGCTTGACCACTTCCAGTTGCAGCGTGTGCACGGACTGGGTCAGGCTCTGGCTGCGGGCGCGGTACTCGGTGAGCTGGCGCGCGTGGTTGGCCACGGCCGCGTCGGCCCGCACGGCGCGCGCGCGCGCCTCGTCGGCCAGCATCTGCTGGGCCCGCAACTGCTTGGTGATGTTGTCGATTTCCTGCTGGCGGCCCAGCATGCCGTCCTGCTCGGCGTCGGCCGCGTAGAAGCGCACGCTGCCCTGCGTGATCACATGGCCCTGGCGCGTGACGAAGCAGCCGCCGGCCGGCAGTTTGGCGCGGTCGGCGAAGGCGCTGGCCGTGTCCTCGGCCGAAAAGACATTGTGCAGCCAGTCCTGCAACACGGCGCGCAGGCCGGGATCGTTGAGCTTGAGCAGGTTCAGGAACGGCGTCAGGCCGGGCACCTCCAGCGGCGCCGGCGGCACCGCCGTCGAGGGCGCGTACAGGGCCAGCTTGGCCGGTGGCGCGTCGCTGAAGAAGGCCTTGGCCCAGTCGATGTTCGACATCTGCAACGCCGACGTGCGCTCGCGCAGCACGGATTCGAGCGCCGTTTCCCAGCCCGCTTCGATGTTGAGCTTCTGCCACAGGCGCGGCAACGCGTCGAGCTCGTGCTTGTGCAGCCACGGCTGGACCTTGCCCTGGGTTTGCACCCGTTCCTGCATCTGGCGCAGCGCGTTCAGGCGCGCTTCGAGCTGGGCGTTGGCGGCCGTTTCCGTGTTGACCTGGGCCTGCGCGCCCTGGCGCTCCTCCTCCAGCCTCGGCTGCTGCTCCAGCGCCTCCTCCAGGTGGTAGCCCAGTTCTTCCTGCGCCTGCTGCTTTTCCTCCAGCTGCATCTTCAGGTTGGCCAGATGGCTGCTGTCTGGCAGGCTCAGGCCGTTTTTCTCCTGCTGCAGACGTTCGCGTCGCGTGGCCAGGCCCGACAGGATGTTGGAGGCGTTGCGCTGGTGCGCCGACTCCAGCTCCAGCTGCTGCTGGGCCTGCATGATGCGGGCCCGCGATTCCGTGCTCTTGCCCTGGGCTTCGCGCCAGGCCTGCTCCATGGCCGGCAAGGCTTCGGCCTTCTGCTCGGCCATCATCTGCGACTGCTCGACCTTGGCCGACAATTCCTCGAGGTTGAATTCCGCCTCCTCGATCTGTTCCGTGTATTCGCGCGCCTGGCTTTGCCACTGGTCGCGCTGGGCCGTCAATGTCGCCAGCTGGGCCTGCAGGCGGGTGCGCGATTCGAGCACGAACTTGATCTGCGCCTCCAGGCTGCCGATCTCGGCGTTGGTCTGGTACAGGTGGCCCTGGGCCGTGTGCAGGCGGTCGCCCACGGCGAAGTGGGCCTGGCGCATCTGTTCGAGCGACAATTCCACATGGCGCAGCTTGGCCGTCTGTTCCTCCAGGTCGGTCTGGGCCTGCTCCATGTCGCGGAAGTATTTCTTCTGCTCGTTCTCCGCTTCCAGCTTGCGCAGCAGCCACAGCAGTTTCTGCTTCTCCTCCTGGTCCGCCTGCAGCGCGTGGAACTTGGTGGCCACGGCCGCCTGCGCTTCCAGCTTTTCCAGGTTGGCGTTCAGCTCGCGCAGGATGTCCTCCACCCGCAACAGGTTTTCGCGCGTGTCGTGCAGCCGGTTCTCCGTCTCGCGGCGCCGTTCCTTGTACTTGGACACGCCGGCCGCCTCCTCCAGGAACACGCGCAGTTCCTCCGGGCGCGATTCGATGATGCGCGCGATCATGCCCTGGCCGATGATGGCGTAGGCGCGCGGGCCCAGGCCCGTGCCGAGGAAGATGTCCTGGATGTCGCGCCGCCGCACGGGCTGGCCGTTGATGTAGTAGGTCGAGGTGCCGTCGCGCGTGAGCGTGCGCTTGACGGCGATTTCCGCATACTGGCCCCACTGGCCGGACGCCTTGCCGTCATTGTTGTCGAATACCAACTCCACCGACGCGCGGCCGGCCGGCTTGCGGTGGGTGGAGCCGTTGAAGATCACGTCCTGCATGGACTCGCCGCGCAGTTCCGACGCCTTCGACTCGCCCAGCACCCAGCGCACGGCGTCGATGATGTTCGACTTGCCGCATCCGTTGGGGCCGACCACGCCGACCAGCTGGCCGGGGACCTGGAAATTGGTGGGATCGACGAAAGACTTAAATCCCGACAATTTGATGGAAGATAGACGCACGTTGTGAACTGTTCTGGGCCGGCAGCGGCATTAATCAAGCAAACGATGGTTGGTCGGGTTGGGGAGTGTGGCCACGCTGGCCGCCGACGTGCATACCCCCAATGAAAAGTGGCTTATCATACCATTTCGGCCATCAATTCTGGCCAAAAACACTAGGTCCGCCCCGCTACGCGGCGCGTCTCAGCGCAACACGCCACGCGGGCCGGGCCGGCGCCACTGGCTGCGGGTGTAGGGACGGTCGTGGCCGGACAGGAACAGCGCCAGCTGCGTCATCCATTGCTCGGTGGGCATGGGTTCGACGCGCGGCGCCACCAGCAGGATGGGGATGCACAACGCCATCAGCACACGGCTCAGGGCCAGATGGTTCTCGGTGCTGGCGTGCCAGATGAAGGCGGCCGCCACCATCAGGCCCAACAGGCAGCCGGTGACGGCCTCGGACACGGAATGGGCCATCACATACACCCGGGCCACGGCGATCAGCACCGCCACCAGTATGCCCATCGTCAACGCCAGCCGGCGGTGCGGCGCGTCCCGGCGCCGGAACGCGAGGTAGAAGGCGACCGGGAACACGGCCGCGGCGCGCATCGCATGGCCGCTGAAGCCGGCGAACTCCACGGACGGCACCCCCACGCCCCAGCCGATGAAGGCCACCTTGGTCAACACCACCAGCGCCATGCCGGCGCCAAACAACAAACACCACGACAGCGTGAGCCGCCACGACTTGCCGGCCAGCAGCCAGACGGCGATGGCCACGCCGATGGGGCCGGTCACGGCCAGACTGCCCAACACGCTCAAGCTTTGCCACAAGATCATTCACACCACCAAAAAGAATATCGTCGCATGCGCATTGCAGCGCAACATCATTTAACCACATCGCCACCGCCGCGCGGGATATTTCCGTGCGTCAATATTGCGTAAAAATAGAAGTAAATGAAATACGGATTCTCTTGACCCAGATCAAGAATGAAGTGGTATACTACATGCATGTTTAACTGAAAGGAGTCACCATGCTGTCCCAGGCCCACCGCGCCATCGTCACCGCCACCGTCCCCATTCTCGAACAAGGCGGCGAAGCCCTGACCCGTCACTTCTACCGCACGCTGTTCCAGGACTACCCTGAAGTGCTGCCCTTCTTCAACCAGGCGCACCAGCACAGCGGCGACCAGCAGCGCGCGCTGGCCACCAGCATCCTCATGTACGCCAAGCACATCGAGAAACTCGAAGCGCTGGGACCGCTGGTCAACACCATCGTCAGCAAGCACGTCGCGCTGCGCATCCTGCCCGAACACTATCCGATGGTCGGCGCCAGCCTGCTCAAGGCGATCCGCGAAGTGCTGGGCGCCGAGACGGCCACCGACGCCGTGCTCGAAGCCTGGGGCGCCGCCTACGGCCAGCTGGCCGAACTGCTGATCGGCATCGAGGGCCAGACCTACCAGTCCCAGGCGGCCGCGCCGGGCGGCTGGGAAGGCGCGCGCGCCTTCATCGTGGCGCAAAAGCGCGTGGAAAGCGCCGAGATCACCACCTTCGTGCTGCGTCCGGCCGACGGCCAGCCCGTGATGGAATTCCAGCCGGGCCAGTACATCGGCATCCGCGCCATGGTCGATGGCAGCGAGCAGCGCCGCCAGTATTCGCTGTCGGCCGAAAGCAATGGCCGCGACTACCAGATCAGCGTCAAGCGTGAACCGGGCGGCAAGATGTCGGGCTATCTGCACGGGCAGGTGCAGGAAGGCGACACGGTCGAACTGTTCCCGCCATCGGGCAACTTCACGCTGGCCGACAACGCCCGCCCGATCGTGCTGATCAGTGGCGGCGTGGGCATCACCCCCACCCTGGCCATGCTGGGCAAGGCCGTCAAGTCGGGCCGTCCGATCCACTTCATCCACGCCGCCCGCAACGGCGCCGTGCACGCCTTCCGCGACCAGGTGGACCAGCTGGCCGAGCAGCACGCCAACCTGCGCCGCTACTACATGTACGCCGAACCGCACGAGGCCCACCCGGCGCCGGACGCCGTGGGCCTGATCGACAGCGCCCAGCTGGCCAAGTGGCTGCCGGAAACGCGCGACGTGGACGCCTACTTCCTCGGCCCCACGCCGTTCATGAAGACGGTCAAGCACGCGCTGCGCGAACTGGGCGTGCCGGAAGCGCAGACCCACTATGAGTTCTTCGGCCCGGCCGCCGCGCTGAACTGACGCGGCGCTGCCCACCGCTGAAACGACGAAGGCCGGCGGCGCCCCCATGGCGCCGCCGGCCTTCTCGTATTTTCACGCTCGCAGTTCAGGTACAGCGACCATCCACTAAGCAACCGCCGTCTCGGCGCCCTCCATCGCCTCGTCGTTGACGGCGCCCTGCTCCAGCACTTGCGACAGCGCCACCGACACCACGCCATCGGCCCGGATCAGTTGCACAGTGTTGTCGCGGAAATGCTTGACCAGTTGTTCGCCCGACATGGAAAACGCTTCCTGCCGCGCGGCCGTGGAGAAGATGTACAGCGTGCGCAAGGGACTGATCCACGCCAGCTTGACCTTGCGCTGGCTGCCGTCCTCCTGCGTGAAACCCAGCCACATGCCGCGCGTCAGGCTGTCCACCTCGATCGTGGCGTCGTCATCGGGCGCGGGCGGCGGCGGTTCGGCGGCCGCCTTGGCCTGCAGTTCGAGCCGGCGCTCGGTGGCCCGCTGGGCCGCCTCCATGGCGATCTCCACCTGACGCTCCGGACTCAGCTCCAGCGGCGCGCGCACGATGGACGCGTGGCACTCGGCCAGCTCGGCAAAAAATTGCAGCCGGTCCGCGTCCTGCCACTTGATCACGTCGAGCCACTTGTTGAGCGTCGACAGCAGGCCGGGCAGCTTGGCGATCAGTTGCTTGCGGTCGTCCGCGCTGACCTTGGGCTTGACGCTCCAGATCAGGTCGTCCATGGTGCGCGTGGCGTTCTCCACCGCGCCCGGCTTGTCCTGCTCCACGCTGTAGGCGATGGTCAGCACCGACACCCATTTGTTTTCCAGGAACGCCTCCACCACGGCGATCACTTCGCCGGTGCCGATGCGCAACGCCACGGCATTCCTGGCCGACTTGCTGGCCTCGGCCATGCGCTCCTGCTTGAGGGCGACGGCGATCGGCTCGGCGATGGCGGTGGCGGCCGCCGCCTCCTCGGCCTTGATCGATGCCTCCAGTTCGTTGACCGCCTCCGTGAACACGGACAGCTCGTGGTCGTAATCGCGCCCGACCCGGTCCACGCTGCGCTGCATGGCCTGGAACAAGGGATCGTCGGGGCCCTTGCGCTGCTCCCAGCCCATGCGCGACAACAGGTCGATCAGGCGCCGCGCCGGGTGGGCTTCCTGGAAGAAGAAATTCTTGTCCACCAGCGCCGCCTTGAGCACGGGAATCTGGAGGAAGCGGATCAGGTCGCGGATCTCCTGCGAGATGTTCTGGTCGCGGAACACCGTGTCGAAGACGGCCGACAGCAAGTCGATCGTGCTTTCGTCCGTGCGCGACAGGCTGCCCTGGGGCAGCGTCTGTTTGATGGCGGGCAGATAGAAGACATTGCCGGGTCCGGCGTCACCGTAGCCGTGCAGCATGTCGGCAAAACCGGCCGCCGCGCTGGCGCCGCCCGGCACCGCCGTGCCCACGCCGACGCCGGCCGGCGCCAGGCCGGTCGGCACCGCCTTCTTCTGCAACTGGCCCAGGATATTGAGCAAGGGCCGCTTGGCCGCCACCTGCGACAGCCGCTGCGCGCTTTCATTGCGCATGGCCCCGTGGAAGCCTTGCGCGGCGCCCTGCGTCCACGCGCTGTCGGGCGCCATCGGCACATTGGGCAGATCGGGAATGGTGAGGTCGACGTCCTCCTGCGGCTCGGCGGCGCCGAAGAACTGGCGCAGCTGCTGGGCCAGCACGGCCTGGTTGGCGCGCACGCGCGGCGGCGCCGTGGGCGCGGCGCGGTCGGCCTTGCGGCTCTTGTAGCCATCGACGGAACCGGGCAGCACGCCCTGGCGCTGCAAGGTCAGGTTGAGCGCTTCGAGCATCGGGCCCAGCTCGATGAACATGCCCGGCTTGAGCAGCGGCTGCAACAGCCCGGCCGATTCCGGCGACGGGTCGAAGTCCAGCCAGGCTTGCTGCAAGGCGGACAGGAATACCTCCGGCCGGAACGGATTCTGGTTGCCGCGCAGGATCTCGCGGTCCAGCAGGAACGCGAGGCGCACATTGAGCGTCTGCAGCGCGTCCGCGTACAGGGTTTCGAACGGTTTGCTGACGCTGCCCAGCGCCACCTTGGTGTCCATTTCCTCGTAGGGCACGAGGCTCAGCGCTTCCGTTTGCTTGCGGGCCTTGGGCTTGACGGCCGGCGACAGCAGCGCGATTTCCTTGCGCAGCGCTTTCTCCAGCGTGGTCGTGGCCAGGTGCTGGAACGCGGCATTACCGTTGTGCAGCAGGTTGCCGGCCTTGATGCGCTGCTGCATCTGCGACGCGTCGCCCTGGGTGGCGTCGATCAGCGCGGCGGCCAGGCGGTTGGCGAAGTCCGGAAACTGGTCGCCCGCCTGCTTGACGGCGATGCCGATCAGCTCCTCCAACAAGGCATGCCGCGGCGAGACCGTCTTTTTCGGTGCCACAGTGGTTGTTGAGGTTGCCATCATTCGCTCGCCTGCTGACGGGTTGACTTGCGCGGCGCTTGCTGCCCGCCAATCGACCGGATCGGGGATTTTGCCGCTTTACCATATTCTTGCACAGTATTGCCACATGGCAATGGGCAAATTGAAATAATCGGAGATATTTCCCACATTTTCACGCCTGCCGTCCATTCCGGGTCCATTATCCCATGATACTTTCCTAACCGTATCAACTCTGCCACGGCCCATGGGATCGCCGCGCCGGCCCGCCCGGCGCACACGCCTAATGCGAAAATCGCAACAGATGATTACGGAGGACAAAAGAGATAACGGCAGGTCCCGCCGAAAGTTGACGGTGACTTGGAGCTGCGGGGTCGGATCGGGGTCGGATCGGGGGCTGATGGCGGTCGGATCTGGGGGCTGATCGCGGTCGGATCGCGGTCCGATCGCGGTCAGATATTGGTCACGCGCTGTCCCTTGGGCGGGGCGAAGTCCTGCACCAGATCGACCAGGCCCACCGCCAGCGCCTCGCTGGCCGTCAGATGCAGGTCGGAGTAGGCGTGGATCTGCCAGTGCTCGTCCGTCAGCCGCACATGCTCGCGAATGATCTGCTCGGTGCGCGCGTCGTCGGCCTGCAAGCCCTCCACGATGATGCGCAGCGCATCGGGCCGGGCGCCGTGCGGCGCGCTGGCGTGCGACTTGTGCACCATGAAGCGGGCCGTCTCGCTGGCGTAGCGCCGCTCGCCGGCCAGGAACACGATCACGGCGATCGAGGCCACGGCGCCGGCGTTGTAGGTGATGAAGCGGATCGGCAGGTTGCTCAGGTAGTTGTACAGGCAAATGCCGTCGCTCACGTAGCCGCCGTTGGACTGGATCAGGATATGGGCCGTGCCGATCCGGTCCTCCGTCATGTCGGCCACCGCGTCGAACACGCGCCGCACCATATCGCTGTTGACGTCGCCGGACAAGGTGAACCAGGCATGCCCTTCGAATTGGTCGTGCTGTTCGTTCATGGCCGCACCCACTGGTTGTTTGGGCAATTCTAGCAAAACGGCGGCGTTCCGGCCCGCCGCCGGCCGCCATTCGTGCGCACCCGGCAGCGCATCCGGTAGCGCAACACCGCCGGCGGCGCGACTACTGGTTTTATTGACAGCAAGGCCCTTCTGGCATATATTCCCGAGTCTTGATCGGGAGAGGGCTGACCTGCGCAGCCGCCGAAGGGGCACTACCCAAAAACTCTCAGGCAAAAGGACTGATCAAGGGACCGGCGCGCGCAAGCGCCCTGGCTCAACTCTGGAGAGCGGCCGCGGCACACGCCGGCGGCCCACCGAAGGGGCGCACGGGAACCATCCCGTTATCTCTCAGGTACCAAGGACAGAGGGGTCTGCGAACACACGTGGAGAAGCTGCGATGGCTCTTCCTTGTCTGCTCCGTTAACCCTTTCACTTCTGGACCGAGGAATACATGACGCTCAAAGCCACCCCGCTCAATCAAGCCCACCGCGACGCGGGCGCCCGCATGGTCGATTTCGGCGGCTGGGACATGCCCGTCAACTACGGTTCGCAGATCGAAGAACACCATGCCGTGCGCACCGACGTCGGCATGTTCGACGTGGCCCACATGTGCGTGGTCGACATCAAGGGCGACAAGGTGCGCGCCTTCCTGCGCGGTCTGCTGGCCAACAACGTCGACAAGCTGCAAGTATCGGGCAAGGCCCTGTACTCGTGCATGCTCAACCCGCAAGGCAAAGTGATCGACGACCTGATCGTCTACTTCATCAACGAAAGCTGGTTCCGCCTGGTGGTCAACGCCGGCACGGCCGAGAAGGACGTGGCCTGGATGCAGGCGCAAAATGAAGCCACCAACAGCGGCCTGACCATCACCCAGCGCCGCGACGGCGCCAACGCCATGGCGCTGATCGCCGTGCAGGGCCCGAACGCGCGCGCCAAGGTGTGGCAGGTGATCCCCGAAGCCCAGACCGCGACGGCCGACATGAAGCCGTTCAACGTGGCCTTCTGCCAGAGCGCCGTGTTCGGCGAAGCGATGGTGGCGCGCACCGGCTACACGGGCGAGGACGGTTTCGAGATCGGCGTGGCCGCCGAGCAGGCCGTGGCGCTGTGGAACGCGCTGGCCGCCGCCGGCGTGAAACCGGCCGGCCTGGGTGCGCGCGACACGCTGCGCCTGGAAGCGGGCATGAATCTGTACGGCCAGGACATGGACGAAACCGTCAGCCCGCTGGACGCCGGCCTGGCCTGGACCATCGACCTGGTGTCGCCGCGCGACTTCATCGGCAAGGCCGCGCTGCAGGAAATGGGCCAGAACGCCCAGTTCGTGGGCCTGGTGCTGCGCGAAAAAGGCGGCGTGCTGCGCGCCCACCAGAAAGTCATCGTGGCCGGCAGCGACGCCACCGGCGAGATCACCAGCGGCACCTTCAGCCCCACCATGCAGCAGGCCATCGCGCTGGCGCGTGTGCCGATGGGCGTGGCCGTGGGCGACACCGTGCACGTGGAAATCCGCGACAAGAAGCTGGCCGCCTCCGTGGTCAAGCTGCCGTTCGTGCGTAACGGTAAAATCCTCGTTGCCTGACCCGGATCCGAATTTTTCGATTCATACAATTTATAACCATTCATCACTGGAGCCCTACATGAACATCCCTGCAGACCTGAAGTACACCGAGTCCCACGAGTGGGTACGCCTGGAAGCCGACGGCACCGTCACCGTCGGCATCACCGAGTACGCGCAGGACGCGCTGGGCGACATCGTGTTCGTCGAACTGCCGAAAGTGGGCGCCACCTACGGCGCCGGCGACGACGCGGCCGTGGTGGAATCGGTCAAGGCCGCCAGCGACATCTACGCCCCCGTGGCCGGCGAAGTGGTGGCCGTGAACGAGGACGTGGTCAACGCGCCCGAGTCGATCAACGCCGACGCCTACGCCGCCTGGATGTTCAAGATCAAGCCGGCCGACGCCAACGCCATCAACGGCCTGCTCGACGCGGCCGCCTACGGCAAGGCCACCGCCTAAGACGGAAACCGGGCCAGCCTGCGCGCTGGCCCTTTTCCTGTCCGGCCGCCGTCCTCCCCGGCGGCGCCCCCCTCCTCTTTTTCGCCCTGACACATCATGACCCGCACCAGCCTTTCCCAACTTGAAGCCCGCGACGCCTTCCAGGCGCGCCACATCGGCCCCGACGCCGCCGACCAGCAAGCCATGCTGTCGGTGCTCGGCTACGCCTCGCGCGCCGCGCTGATCGACGCCCTCGTGCCCGCCAACATCCGCAACCAGGGCGCGCTGCCGCTGGGCCAGTACAGCGCCCCCATGCCCGAGCAGGAAGCGCTGGGCAAGCTGAAGGCCATCGCATCGAAGAACAAGGTGCTCAAGTCGCTGATCGGCCAGGGCTACTACAACACCCACACGCCCGGCGTCATCCTGCGCAACATCTTCGAGAACCCGGCCTGGTACACGGCGTACACGCCCTACCAGCCCGAGATTTCGCAAGGCCGCCTGGAAGCGATCCTGAACTTCCAGCAGGTGATCACCGACCTGACCGGCATGGGCATCGCCAACGCCTCCATGCTCGACGAGGGCACCGCCGCCGCCGAAGCCATGACGCTGATCCAGCGCGTGGGCAAGTCGAAATCGCAAGTGTTCTACGTGGCCGACGACGTGCTGCCGCAAACGCGCGAAGTGGTGGAAACGCGCGCCAAGCCGCTCGGCATCGAGGTGCGCGGCTTCGCGCCGGCCGAACTGGCCGGCCTGCCCGAGTGCTTCGGCGTGCTGCTGCAATACCCGGGCGTGAACGGCGTGGTGCGCGACTACAAGGAAGCCGTGGCCACCGTCAAGGCGCGTGGCGCGATGGTGGTGGTGGCGGCCGACCTGCTGGCCCTGACCGTGCTGACGCCACCGGGCGAATGGGGCGCCGACGTCGTCGTCGGCAACAGCCAGCGCTTCGGCGTACCGCTCGGTTTCGGCGGCCCGCACGCCGGCTACCTGTCCACGCGCGACGAATTCAAGCGCAGCATGTCGGGCCGCCTGGTCGGCGTGACCATCGACTCGCAGGGCAACAAGGCCTACCGCCTGGCGCTGCAAACGCGCGAACAGCACATCCGCCGCGAGAAGGCCACCTCCAACATCTGCACCGCGCAGGTGCTGCTGGCCGTGATCGCGTCCATGTACGCCGTCTACCACGGTCCCGCCGGCCTGCGCCAGATCGCGCAGCGCGTGCACCGCTACACGGGCGTGCTGGCCGCCGGCCTGAAGGCGCTCGGCTACACGCTGGCCAATGACAGCTACTTCGACACGCTGACCGTGCAGACGGCGCGCGCCGAGCAGCTGCACGCCGTGGCCGTGGCCAACGGCGTCAACCTGCGCAAGGTGGACGCCAACCACATCGGCCTGTCGCTGGACGAGACCACCACGCGCGACGACATCGAACTGCTGTGGACCATCTTCGCCGACGGCGCCAACGGCGCCAAGCCCGCCTTCGAGGCCATTGAAGCGTCGGTGGCCGACGCCTTCCCGGCCGCCCTGAACCGCACCAGCAGCTACCTCGATCACCCGGTGTTCAACCGCTACCACTCGGAACACGAGATGCTGCGCTACCTGCGCGCGCTGGCCGACAAGGACCTGGCGCTGGACCGCACCATGATCCCGCTCGGCTCGTGCACGATGAAACTGAACGCCACCAGCGAGATGGTGCCGGTGACCTGGCCCGAGTTCTCCAACATCCACCCGTTCGCGCCGGACGCGCAGACCGTGGGCTACCGCGAGATGATCGCCCAGCTGGAAGAGATGCTGTGCGCGCTGACCGGCTACGCGGCCGTGTCGCTGCAGCCGAACGCCGGCTCGCAGGGCGAATACGCCGGCCTGCTGGTGATCAAGGCCTACCACGAGTCGCGCGGCGAAGGCCATCGCAACATCTGCCTGATCCCGTCGTCGGCCCACGGCACCAACCCCGCCTCGGCCAACATGGTCGGCATGCAGGTGGTGGTGACGGCCTGCGACGCCAGCGGCAACGTCGACCTGGCCGACCTGAAAGCCAAGGCCGAACAGCACTCGAAGAACCTGGCCTGCGTGATGGTGACCTACCCATCGACCCACGGCGTGTTCGAGGAAGGCATCCAGGAACTGTGCCAGATCGTCCACAGCCACGGCGGCCAGGTCTACATCGACGGCGCCAACATGAACGCGCTGGTGGGCGTGGCAGCGCCGGGCAGCTTCGGCGGCGACGTGTCGCACCTGAACCTGCACAAGACCTTCTGCATCCCGCACGGCGGCGGCGGCCCCGGCGTGGGTCCGATCGGCGTGGGCGCGCACCTGGCCAAGTTCCTGCCCAACCAGCGCTCGTCCGGCTACCAGCGCGACGAAGCCGGCATCGGCGCCGTCAGCGCGGCGGCGTTCGGCTCGGCCAGCATCCTGCCGATCTCGTGGATGTACATCGCCATGATGGGCGCCGAGGGTCTGACGGCGGCCACCGAGACCGCCATCCTGGCGGCCAACTACATCGCCCGCCGCCTGGCGCCGCACTACCCGGTGCTGTACTCGGGCCACGACGGCCTGGTGGCGCACGAATGCATCCTGGACCTGCGTCCGCTGCAGGACGCCACCGGCATCAGCAACGAGGACGTGGCCAAGCGCCTGATGGACTTCGGCTTCCACGCCCCGACCATGAGCTTCCCGGTGCCGGGCACGCTGATGATCGAGCCGACCGAGAGCGAATCGAAGGCCGAGATGGACCGCTTCATCGACGCCATGATCGCCATCCGCATGGAGATCGCGAAAGTGGAATCGGGCGAATTCGACCGCGCCGACAACCCGCTCAAGGGCGCCCCGCACACGGCCGAGATGTTGACGGCCGACGCGTGGGAGCACAAGTACAGCCGCGAAGTGGCGGCCTACCCTGTGCCATCGCTGCGCAAGCAGAAGTACTGGCCGCCGGTCGGCCGCGCCGACAACGTGTACGGCGACCGTAACCTGTTCTGCGGCTGCGCGCCGATGAGCGATTACGAATAAGCGACCCGCCTGACAAACCGGGGTCAGGTCATGCCGTCTCGCAACATGCCATTGAGCATGATGTTGGAAGGCATGACCTGACCCCGGTTTCCGGTTTCAGCGCCGGTTCGACGCCAGACGCAGGCGGGCCACCTGGCTCGTTGCTGCGTTTTTTTTCGCCTCCGACGCCAGCGCCAGCTCGGGCCGGGCCGGCACGTCGTCGAGCCGGAACAGGGTGACGGCCTCGGACAGGCTCACGGCTTGCTGCTGCAGGCTGCAAGCGGCCGCCGCCGCCTGCTCGACCAGCGCCATGTTCTGCTGCGTGACCTGGTCCATCTGGACGATGGCGTGGTTGACGTCCTGCAGCCCGGCCGCCTGCTCGGCGCTGGCCTGGCTGATCTGGCTGATGATGTCGCCCACCTGGCGCACCGAGGTGACGATGTCGGCCATGCTGGAGCCGGCCTCCTCCACCGAGCGGCTACCCCCTTCGATCTCGGCCACCGACTCGGCGATCAGCGCCTTGATCTCGCGCGCCGCCGTGGCCGAGCGCTGGGCCAGCGTGCGCACCTCGCCGGCCACCACGGCGAAGCCCCGGCCATGCTCGCCGGCGCGGGCCGCCTCCACCGCCGCGTTCAACGCCAGCAGGTTGGTCTGGAACGCGATGCCGTCGATCACGCCGACGATCTCCACCACCTTGCGCGAACTGCCCCGGATCGAGGCCATCGTCACCTCCAGCCGCTGCACCACGGTGCCGCCGCGCACGGCGTAGCCGGTGGCGCTGCGGGCCAGTTCATTGGCCAGCTGGGCGTTGCTGGCCGTCTCGCTGACGGTGGCCGTCAGTTGCTGCATCGAGCTGGCCGTCTGCTCCAGCGAGCTGGCCTGGGCCTCCGTGCGCTCCGACAGGTCGGCGTTGCCGGCGGCGATCTCGCGCGAGGCGCTGTCGATGGTCTGGGCCGAGGCCAGGATGGTGCGCAGCGTGGCGTTCAGGTTGCGGATGCTGGTGTCGAGCGCGCGCGAGGTCTCCGCGATCTCGTCCTTGCCGTAGCTGCGCTGGCGCACGGTCAGGTTGCCCTCGGCCAGATCGACGGCGGCCGCGCCGATCTCGCGCACCTCCTTCAGCAACGCGTTGCGCACGGCCATGGTCACCAGCAGCGACAACGCGATCGACAGGCCCACCACCACCGGCAGCAAGGTGGACAGGGTGCGGAACTGCGTCTCGGCGTGCTCGTAGGCCTGTTCGCCCAGGCGCTGCTCGAGGCGCGACAACTGCTCCAGCCGCTGCGACAGCGCATCGAACGCGCGCTCGGCCTTGGACATGGCGTTGGTGGCCATCGACGGGTCGACCGCGCTCATTTCCACCACGTCGCTGACGGCCTTCACGTACAGCGCGTGGGCCGCGTGCGCGTCGGCCACCAGCGCATGTTCGGCGGCGCCGGCGCCGGCCCTGCCGCCGGTGGCCCGCGCCAGCCGCCGGTACTGGTCCTCGAGGGCGGCGTGGCGGACGCGGATGTCGCGCACCAGCGCCTCCACGCGGGGCGCGGAGAAGCTGGCGTTGATCCAGGTCAGCAGCTGGTAGGCTTCCGTGTGGGCGCGGTTGGCGCCCGCCACCAGGTCGGCGGCCGCCTTGCTGCGGGCGGCGCGCTGCTGCACCAGGTCCTCCAGCAAGCCGTTCTGGCGCACCAGGCCGTAGTAGGCGCCGGCCGACAGCACCAGCAGCAGCAACAGCACCACGCCGGGCGCCAGCAGCAGCTTGGGACCTATCCGTAATTTGCTCAGCATAGTGTTCCGCATCCGAAAAGGTGGCATGGCGCGGGCCGCCGCGCCGGCGTGCTCAATGCTTGTAGATGCCCGCCTCCAGCGCCACGTCGCCCACCCGCAGCACATAGGTGGACTTGGCCTCCACCTTGCCCGTCTCGGGGTTGCGGAACTTGTAATCGACCCAGCCATGCCCCTTGCCCTTGGCCAGCGCCACCGCGTCCTTCTCGCCGGGCGCGGCCAGCGCCAGTTGACAGCACAACAGCGATGCCACGCACAGCAGCTCGTTCATGGTTGCTCCCCTCGCATGTGGAGATCCCCGCTCGCGGCCGCGCCGCCGGGCGGGTATGATAGGCGCGAGGCGTGCCCCCCGGCCGGCCCCAGGCTAGTTCTTGCCTGGGTGCATGTCGTAATCTACGCCGTCGCGCCCACCGCAATCTTGCGCTGGCTCAATCCATCGGCCGCCCCGTGCGGCCCGCAACCGAGGTCCGATGAAACCTTCCGTCAAAGCGGCCATGTGGTCGGCCCTGGTGTTCCCCGGTCTGGGCCACCTGCTGGTGCTGCGCCGCCCCCTGCGCGGCTGCGCCTTCCTGCTGCCGACCGCGCTGGGCTGGCTCTACCTGCTGGGCGGCCTGCTACCACTGGTCAACCGCCTGAGCGAACAACTGGCCAACGGCAGCCTCGCCCCCGATCCGGACCTGATCGCCCAACGCGTGGCCGAGGCCGGCATGGGCGGCGCCGGCCCGGGCCTGGCGCTGCTCGTGTGCACCGTGTGCTGGATCGGCAGCGTGGCCGATTCCTTCGTGGCCGGCGCCGCGGCGCGCCATTAGGGACCATGCGCGCCATGCGGAACGCCGTTGCAACAACGCCAATGATGTTGCGCCGCTCCCAACGTCGGGCTGTACTTTCTCCCCGGGAACTGTCACCATAGCGAGAGATTTCATTGACCATCAGTTGCACCACGTTGAAGGTTCCGGCCTGCCTGTTCCCTTCCCTGGAACCCATGCATGACTAACGCCATCCGGCCCGCACGGGCCGCATTGATCCGGGCCGCCCAGGCGGCGGTCCTGCTGTTGCTGGGCGCGCGCGCGCCGGCCGCCGGCGCCATCGGCCCCGGCGACGGCCAGGATTTGACCACGCTCCCGCTGGAACAATTGCTGGCGATGGACGTGTACAGCGCGTCGCGCTACAGCCAGCAGACCAGCGAGGCGCCCTCCAACGTCAGCGTGATCAGCGCCGCCGACATCCGCGCCTACGGCTGGCGCACGTTGGCCGACGTGCTGCGCAGCCTGCGTGGCCTGTACGTGAGCTACGACCGCAACTACAGCTACCTGGGCGCGCGCGGCTTCCTGCGCCCCGGCGACTACAACACCCGCTTCCTGGTCCAGATCGACGGCAACCGCGTCAACGACGCCGTCTACGACCAGGCCCCGCTGGGCCAGGAATTCCCGCTCGACCTGGAACTGGTGGAGCGGATCGAATACGCGTCCGGCCCCGGCTCGTCCGTGTACGGCGCCAACGCCTTCTTCGGCGTCATCAACGTGATCACGCGCCGCCCCCAGGAACTGGAGGGCGTGCACGCCACGGTGGACGGCGGGCAGGCCGGCACCCGGCGCGGCATGGGCAGCTACGGCTGGCGCGATGGCCATGGCAACGAGCTGCTGCTGGCGGCCAGCCGCTACAAGAGCGACGGCCGCGACCAGTACTACGCCGTCTACGATACCCCGGAACAGAACAACGGCGTGGCCCGCGGCCTCGACTACGAAACGGCGCAGCGCCTGTACGCCAAGGCCGTCAGCGGCCCCTACACGCTGTCGCTGCTGCACGGCGACCGGCCCAAGGGCGTGCCCACCGCCTCGTTCAGCCAGGCGTTCAACGACCCGCGCTCGCGCACCGTCGACACCCAGAACTACGCCAGCCTCGATTACCACGACACGGTGGCGCCGTCCACGGAACTGAGCGCGCGCCTGTACTGGGGCAGCTACGATTCGCTGGGCGACTACGCCACCGACGACGCCGGGCGCACGCCCAACCGCGACTTGAGCAATGGCCGCTGGTGGGGCGCCGAGGCGCGCCTGCTGTCGGGCGCCGTGGCCGGCCACAAGCTGATGGTGGGCGCCGAGTACCAGCACGACTACCGGCTGCGCCTGCTCAACTTCGACCTGGCGCCCTACCAGTTGTACCTGAACGAGAACCACGCCGGCCAGCGCTACGGCCTGTTCGTGGCCGACGAGCTGCGGCTGGCCGCGCCGCTGCTGCTGAACGCCGGCCTGCGCTACGACCACCACACCAGCACGGGCGGCGTGTTCAATCCGCGCGTGGCCCTGATCGGCCAGCTGGCGCCGGCCACCACGCTCAAGGCCATCTACGGCAGCGCCTACCGCACGCCCAACATCTATGAGCGCTACTACGCCTTCATCGGCGACGGCGGCCAGCTGGCCAACCCGGCGCTGGCGCGCGAGCGCATCCGCAGCACGGAACTGGTGCTGGCCCACCAGTGGCAGGCCAACCGCCGCCTGACCGTGAGCGTGTTCCACAACGAGGTCTCGGGCCTGATCTCGCAGGTGACGGATGCGGCCAGCGGCCTGCCCATCTTCATCAACACGGGCACGCCGTCGGCGCGCGGGCTGGAGGTCGAATATGAGCACAGCTGGAGCCCGGAGGCCCGCCTGCGCGCCAGCTACAGCTGGCAGCGCGTGCACCGGGACGGCGCCGACACCGTCAATTCGCCGGCCCACCTGGCCAAGCTCAATCTGACGCTGCCCGTCGGCGGGCCATGGCGCGCCGGGTTCGAAGCGCAGTACGTGGGCCCGCGCGGCACCGTGCGCGGCGGCCAGGCGGGCGGCTTCCTGCTGGCCAACCTGAACCTGTTCAGCGTGCGCCTGACCCGGCACGCCGACTTCGCCGTCGATGTCCACAACCTGGGCGACCGGCGCTACGCCGACCCGGTGGCCGATTCGCTGGCGATGGACACCGTGACGCAGGATGGCCGGCGGTTGGGCGCCCGCCTCACCATCGACTACTGAAGCCATGCGCAGCCACGCCGCCCCGCCCCCCCGCACCACCCGGCCGCCGCGCCGGCTGGCGCGGTTGGCGCGGTGGGGCCGTGGGCTGGGCGCGCTGCTGCTGGCGGCCTGCTGCGGTCCGGCCTCGGCCCAGGTGTCGGAATACGACGTCAAGGCGGCCTTCGTGTTCAACTTCGCCGTGTTCACGGAATGGCCGGCCGAGGTCCTGCCGGGCGGCGCGCCGCTGCAGCTGTGCGCCTATCCGGGCAACGCCTTGCAGCGCGCGCTGGCCGCGCTCGGCGACAAACAGGTCAACGGCCACCGGGTGCAGCTGCGCCCCCCCGGCAGCGGCGCCGCCGTGCGCGCCTGCAATGTGCTGTTCCTCGATGGCCAGGACCGCGAACGCTGGAACAGCCTGCGTGCCGAGCTGGCCGGCGCCAGCGTGCTGACGGTGGCCGACGACCGCGTGATCGGCGCCGGCGGGGCCGTGCTGGCGCTGGCCGTGGACCACGCGCGCATCGTGTTCGACGCCGACCTGGCGGCCGCCCGCCAGGCCCGTCTGACCATCAGTTCCAAGCTGCTGCGGCTGGCCAGGAGCGTGCAATGAGGGCGCGCGCCGGCAACCCCACCCGCGCCCTGGGCCGGCGCGTGGCGCACCTGAACATGCTGGCCGCCGGCGCCGCGCTGGCGCTGGCCGGGATACTGCTGATCGTGGTCCAGTTCATCGCCCTGCGCGGCGCGCTGGTGGACGACCTGCAGGTGCAGGCCCGCATCCTGGGCAGCAACAGTAGCGCCGCCCTGCTGTTCCAGGACCGCGGCGCCGGCGCCGAAATGCTGGCCGGGCTGGCCGCCTCGCCCAATGTGAAGAGCGCGGCCATCTACGGACCGGCCGGCGCGCTGCTGGCGAGCTACCAGCGCCTGCCCGCCAACGACGTGCCCGCCACCAACCCGCCGCAGCCGGCCCCGCACCATGAATTCAGCGCCCGCCACGTGGAGGTGACCGAGCCGGTGGAGGCCAACGGCGCGCGCATCGGCACGGTGCTGATCCGCGCCTCCATGGCGGCGCTGTACCGGCGCCTGGCCAGCTTCACCGGCTTCACGCTGGTGGTGGCGGCCGGCTCCTACGCGCTGGCCTGGCTGCTGGTGGCGCGCATGCGGCGCGCCGTGCAGCGGGCCGAGGACCACCTGCACTACCTGGCCCACGTCGACCCCATCACCGCCCTGCCCAACCGCAACGCCTTCAACGACAAGCTGGCCACGGCGCTCGAGCACGCGGACCGGCAGGAGACGAGCGTGGTGCTGCTGCTGCTCGACCTGGACAACTTCAAGGTGGTCAACGACACGCTGGGCCACAACAGCGGCGACGCGCTGCTGCAGATGGTGGCGCGGCGTCTGACCGACACGCTGCGCAGCACGGACGTGATCTGCCGCATCGGCGGCGACGAATTTGTCGTCATCGTCGAGCCGCACGAGGACGAGACGGAGCCCGACACCGTGGCGCGCAAGATCCTGCACGCGCTGGCCGCCCCGTTCCAGCTCGAGCACCACCTGCTGTACGTGAGCGCCAGCATCGGCGTGAACGTCTACCCGCAGCACGCGCGCGACGAGCAGGCGCTCATGCGCGGGGCCGACACGGCCATGTACTACGCCAAGAACAGCGGCAAGAACGGCTACGAGACGTTCAAGCCGGAGATGGAGCAACTGGCCCGCAAGCGGCTCAAGCTGGAGGCCAACCTGCGCCGCGCGCTGGAGCGCGATGAACTGAGCCTGCACTACCAGCCGCAGATCGACGTGCGCAGCGGCCGCATGACGGGGCTGGAGGTGCTCACGCGCTGGACCTGCCCGGAACTGGGCCCGGTCAGCCCGGCCGAATTCATCCCCGTGGCCGAGGAGAGCGGCGTGATCGTGCCGCTCGGGCGCTGGGTGCTGCGCACGGCGTGCCGCCAGGCGGCCGCCTGGCACCGGGCCGGCCTGCTCGACGAGATCAGCCACGTGGCCGTCAACGTGTCGGCCTGCCAGACGCGCGACAGCGACCTGATGGCCGACGTGCGCGCCATCCTGAACGAGACGGGGCTGCCGCCGGCGCTGCTGGAGCTGGAGATCACGGAAGGGGTGTTGATGGAGAACGTGCACGCCAACCTGGCGCTGATGCGGCAGATCCAGACGGCCGGCATCCATTTGTCGATCGACGACTTCGGCACCGGCTATTCATCGATGGCCTACCTGAAGCGCTTCCCGATCGACCAGCTCAAGATCGACCGCAGCTTCGTCAACGACGTGCCCGGCGACGGCGCCGCCATCGCCACGGCCATCATCGCCATGGCGCACAGCCTGAACCTGAAAGTGGTGGCCGAAGGGGTGGAGACCGAGCGGCAGGTGCGCTTCCTGCGCGAAGCCGGCTGCGACGTCATGCAAGGCTACTACTTCGCCAAACCGATGGCGCCCGAGGCGCTGGAATTGCTGCTGTCCGAGCGGCGCCAGTTCCTGGCAGCCTAGCGCATATCACCGCCCACCTTTAAAAAAAAACCGTCATTCCCGCGAAAGCGGGAAAGACGGTCCTCAGGTTCGGGGTCTTAACTTCAGGCCAGCTTGGCCGAGTGCTCGCGCGTGGCGTGGAACTTCAGCTTGGGCCAGCGCTCCTCCGTCAGGCGCAGGTTGACGGACGACGTGGCCAGGTAGGCCAGGTTGCCGGCCGCGTCGTAGGCCACGTTGTGGCCGAGCGCCGCCTCGAAGTCGGCCAGCGCCTTCTTGTCCTCGCTCGACACCCAGCGCGCGCTGCTGATGCTGGTGCCCTCGAACACGGCGTCGACGCCGTATTCGTTCATCAGGCGGCTGGCCACCACCTCGAACTGCAGCACGCCCACGGCGCCCAGCACCAGCTCGCCGCCCTGCACCGGCTTGAACACCTGCACCGCGCCCTCCTCGCCCAGCTGCTGCAAGCCCTTGTGCAGCTGCTTGATCTTGAGTGGGTTGCGGATGCGCACCGAGCGGAAGAAGTCCGGCGCGAAGTACGGGATGCCGGTGAAGGTCAGCATCTCGCCTTCCGAGAAGCTGTCGCCGATCTGCATGTTGCCGTGGTTGGGCAGGCCGATGATGTCGCCCGCGTAGGCCTCCTCCACCTGCTCGCGCGAGGACGCCATGAACGTCACCACCGACGACACCTTGATCTCGCGCCCCAGCCGCAGATGCTTGACCTTCATGCCGCGCTCGAAGCGTCCCGAGCACACGCGCAGGAAGGCGATGCGGTCGCGGTGGGCCGGGTCCATGTTGGCCTGGATCTTGAACACGAAGCCGGTGAACGGCTGCTCGACCGGGTCGACCGCGCGCACGGTGGCGTCGCGCGGACGCGGCGCGGGCGCCCAGTCCACCAGCGCCGACAGGATCTCGCGCACGCCGAAGTTGTTGATGGCCGAGCCGAAGAACACGGGCGTCTGCACGCCCGACAGGAACTCGTCGAGATTGAACGGGTGCGAGGCGCCGTGCACCAGCTCCACCTCCATGCGCAGCTGGTCCATCTCCAGCGGGAACATCTCCGCCAGGCGCGGGTTGTCGATCCCCTTGATGATCTCGAACGCGCCGTCAGCCTTCTCCTCGCCGGCCTTGAACAGCATGATCTCGTCCTTGAGCAGGTGGTACACGCCGCGGAAGTTCTTGCCCATGCCGATCGGCCAGGTCACGGGCGCGCACTGGATCTTGAGCACCGACTCCAGTTCGTCGAGCAGCTCGAGCGGATCGCGCGTCTCGCGGTCCATCTTGTTCATGAAGGTGACGATCGGCGTGTTGCGCATGCGGCACACGTCGAGCAGCTTGATGGTCTGCGCCTCCACGCCCTTGGCCGCGTCGATCACCATCAGCGCCGAGTCCACCGCCGTCAGCACGCGGTAGGTGTCCTCCGAGAAGTCCTGGTGGCCGGGGGTGTCGAGCAGGTTGATGACGTGGTCGCGGAATTCGAACTGCATCACCGAGGAGGCGACCGAAATGCCGCGCTGCTTCTCGATCTCCATCCAGTCCGAGGTGGCGTGGCGGCCGCTCTTGCGGGCCTTGACGGTGCCGGCCATCTGGATCGCGCCCGAGAACAGCAGCAGTTTTTCCGTCAGCGTGGTCTTGCCGGCGTCGGGGTGGGAGATGATGCCGAAGGTGCGGCGGCGCTGCACTTCGCGCGCGATCAGCGCCGGGGTTTTGGCGCTGGTGGAGGGGGCTGCGTCGTCGATCTGGTCGGGTGTTGTGTTTTCGGTATCGTTTGCCATAGGGGTGACCAAGACATGGCCCCGCAAAAAACCCACGATTTTACCGGCACTCGGCCCGTTCGTGTGAATTGTTTGCGCACGCGGGGCGGGCCGCGCCGCCCCGCCCGCCCCTGGTTTGCGCGCGCTCGCCCCTTATTCGCCCTTCACGCGGCGCCAGCCCACCCGGTGCGCCTCGGCCGACTTCAGTTCCTGCAGCGAGGTGGTCTTGGTCTCGCCGGTGGCCATGGTCGAGATCATCTTCAGGCCGCCCGACGGCAGGCGGATGATGATGAAGCCCACCGCCGCCGAGGTGTTCGACAGCGTGGCGCCGGCCGGATTGCCGGGGATGGCGTTGCCGGTGCAGACGTCGACCTGGTAGGCGTTGCTGGAACCGCCCACCTGGCACGAGGACGAGGACGACGGGATGTTGGTCACCACGTTGGCCACGCCGCTGACGATCTGCGGATCCAGGTTCATGCGCTCGCCGGGATTGAGGCCCCAGTCGAAGAACCAGCCGTCCTTCTGGGTCAGGTCGACCGGGTTGCTGGTGATGGCGTAGGTGTTGATGTTGCTGCTCGACCCGGCCAGGCTCAGGGTCTGCTGCACCATGGTGGCGCCGCGGATGTTGGCGATGGTGCTGCCGCTGTCCTTGAGCAGGTACAGGCTCTGGGTGTCGGTGTTGGCGATGTCGGGCAGGTCCAGCAGGCGCCCCGTGCCGTACAACACCACCCGCTGGGCGCTGGTGGTGGTGGTGGTCACGCCGCCGGTGGTGGTGCTGGTCTGCACCTCGCACAGCGTCACGTCGGGCCGGGTGGTGATGGGCTGGGTGGTGCCGGCGTCGCCCATCTTCAGCACCGTCACGGCGCCGCTGGTGCCGGTCAGGTCGAAGCGCCACATCTGGCCCTGGTTGTCGCCGCCGTAGATGTAGGTGGTGTTGGGGTCGGTGTTGGGGTCGGTGCTGATCGAGGTGATCTTGGCCAGGCCCGAAGGCGTGGTGGTGTCGCCCGAACCGGTGGAGATCTTCTTCAGGATGGCGCCGGTGTGCACGTCCACGATGAACAGGTAGCCCTGGCCGCTGCCGCCGGCCACGCCGTCGACGCCGGGCACGTTGTTGTAGCCGGAGGTGAGGAACACCACCCACTTGCCGCCCCACACGCCGAACTGCGGATTGCCGAAGGTCAGGCCGATGTCGGGGTCGCTGTGGGCGCACACGGTGGCATCGGCGCACAGTTCCCACAGGGCCTGCGGACTGGCCGGGTCGGTCACGTCGAGCGCGTAGTAGCCGCGCCCGCCCCCGTTCAGGCCCGCCACCAGCACCGAGGCCCAGTTGCTGCCCAGCTTGACGTCGGCCAGTTCCGGCGAGCCGTCCGTGCTGAACTGGTGGTTGGTGCCGTAGGTGGTGCTGGCCAGCGCGTACAGCTTGTGCTGGGTGATGCGCGGCACGTAGGCCCACACCTCGTTGCCGGTGGCCGCGTCGAACGCGTGCAGCATGCCGTCGTTGGCGGCCGTGAACACGGTGCCGGCGCGGGTCGCATGGTCGGTCTTGAACTGGTTGTAGCTGGCGTCCGGGTAGTTCTTGCGCGGTTCGCGCAGGTAGGCCGGCTTGGACGAGGCGATGTCGCCCAGCACGATCGGCACCGGGCCGGTGGCGCCGGCCGGCGTGTTGGAAGTCATCGTGTAGGCCCGGAAGTGGGTGTTGTCGGCGTACTGCTGGCGCCCGCGCAGCCAGCCGACCAGGTTGTCGCCGGAGTTGACGATGGCCCGGTCGGCGGTCGACAGCAGCGTGCACTGGGCCAGGGCCGCGCACTTGCCGTCGAACCAGGCCGTCTGGGCGGCCGACATGTTGCTGTAGTAGAAGTCCGTGAGGGCCGTGTCGGACTGGTCCAGCATCAGGATGTGGCGCGTGTCGGTGCTGGCGGCCACCTTCTGGCCCACCGTGTCGGAGCTGATCCAGCTGTAGGCCGTGCCGACCTCGCCCGTGGTGGGGTCGATCTTCTTGTCCGACAGTTCGCCATACCATTTCACGGTGGTGAAGGTGTCGGAGAAGATGTCGTTGTCCTGCAGCGAGATGTTGGGCGTGGAGGTGGCCGCGGCGGCCGCCGCGCCCAGGCGGATCTGCATGTTGGCCAGCGCCGCGCTCAGGCCCTGCACCACCTCCTTGGGCTGGGACGCGCTGAAGTACTTGCCGTGGCCGTTGATGGCCGCGTGCCACAGGTCGTCGACCCGCTCCTGCACGGTGCTGGCGGTGTTGGTCACGTCCGGATTCGGCCACACGTAGGCGCCGCCGCCGTTCCACGGGCAGCCCGAGGACGCGCGCGTGATCAGGTTGTAGAAGTCGCCGCCGGCCTTGGGCGCCGTGTCGTAGTTGGGCTCATAGTTCATCACGCCGTCCACGCCCAGGCCCAGCGTGTAGGTGTTCATGTGCAGGTGGGTGTTCTCGCCGGGGCCGGCCGGCACCGAGCCGGGCTTGCTCAGGTCCGGCTCCAGCGGCGGGCGCAGCGACACGGTGCTGTCGTCCGAACCGCCGTTGTACCAGTGCAGCGAGACGTCCGAGATCGACGGCTGCGACTGGGCGCGCGTATCGACGCAGCCGCGCGCGAACGTGCAGAAGCGGCCCGCGTTCTCGACGTTGTCGTTGTTGACGACGTTGTAGGTGGTGCTGCCGTTCCAGTAGCCGTCCGTGGTCAGGATCATGAAGTTCTGCTGGCACGGGTACTGCACCACCTCCGAGCCGGCGTCGTAGTCGTACGGGCTCAGGTTGGCGAACATGCGGCCCACGTTGTCCATCGCCGTGCGGATCGGGGTCGAGCCGGTGTCGGTGGTGGTGTACAGCTTGCTGTACCAGGTGGCGCGGGCCGATCCGGTGAAGTCGGCCGGCACCATGTCGATGGCCCCGCCCGCGCCGGCGTTCGACAGCTTGACGTAGCCGACCTTGTAGTTGGCGGTGATGGCGGAGAAGGCGATGCCGACCGAGGTCTTCATCATCTGCAAACGGGTCTTGTAGTACACATACCAGTTGGCGAAGTTGGTCATCTCCTCCTCGTAGGTGCAGACCCCGGCCGCGGCCACGCAATCGACCCGGTCGGTGCCCTTGGGATAGGTCTGGCCGAGCACCAGGTCGACGCGCGTGAAGGTGCTGGGCGCGCCCGAGCCGGCCGACAGCGCGGCCGTGGTGGTGGGGATCGCGTCGGGCGAACTGGTGGCGGCCGTGCCGGTGAAGCTCACGTTGCTCAGGCCGGACGCGGACGTGGTGGCGCCGTTGGCGGTGGCCGAGGTGTCGAGCAGGCACAGGGTGGTGGCGGGGGCGGCCGCGCAGATCGGGGTCACGGCGTTGCCCCCGATGTAGGCGCGGTAGGTGCCGGTCGCGCCGATGGCCGTCGCCAGCTTGGAGACGATGTTGGCGGCCGCGACGTTGCGACCGATGGCCACGTTGCTGATCACCGTGGTTCCGCCCAGCTTGACGCTGGAGACGGTGGGGCTGCCGCTGTTGACCGTGGTGCCCGACACCGCCAGCAGGGCCGTGGGCGGCACCCCGGTGGTGGCCGGGGTCGGCGTGACGGACGGCGCGTTGACGGTGATGCCCCAGCCGGCGCGCGAGCTGTCGGTGATGGTCACGCAGTTGGTGAGCGACTTGCCGCCGCTGCAGACGACCGGCACCACGGCCACCACGTTGTCGGCCGTCAGGGTGATGCCGAACGCGCTGGAACAGGTGGGCACGGAGGGCTGGCCGCTGTTGGCCGTCTTCACGCAGGCGTAGTACTGGTTGGTCAGGCCGGTCCTGGCGATGATGCTGGCCGCCAGCGCGGCGGCCATGTTCTGCTGCTTGAGGGCGGTGTTGGTGCCGGTGCTGGCCGTCACGGTGCCGTTGGTGATGGTGCGCGCCGTGCTGGGGTCGGGGATGGTCACCGAGGTGATGCTGAGCGAGGACGACGAGGCCGAGGCGCCGATGGCGATGGTGCCGTAGGAGGCGACGGCGCCGGTGCCCGATGAATAGCTGGGATAGATGAAGCTGCCCACGCGCTTGCCCTGGCAATTGGTGAGCAGGGTGTTGCTGCACCAGCGCACCTTGACGGGGATAGGATAGCCGGCCGGCGCGGCCGCGCCCACCGAGGTCGACACGCAACTGGTCATGGTGGCGTCGGTGCAGTACTGGGCCACGCCGATGGTGTAGTAGTACGGCCCGGAGGTGATGGCGACGGCGCTGGTGAAGGTGCTGTCCGGGTAGGTGTAGGTGGCGGTGTTGGTGCGGCACGAGCCGGTGTTGTTGGGGTCGCACCACTTCAGGTCGGGGAAGCCGCTGACCAGGTTGATGGCCGTCGAGCTGTTGCCGTACAGGTCGGTCTTGTGGGCGTTGAAGCCGTCGCCGCTGACCACGGTCCAGTTGCTGGTGTTGGCCGCCGTCTGTTCCGGATAATAGGTGCCGTCGGACTTGATCGGCGGCTGGTAGCGGATGGCGGGGTTGTAGTACTGCTTGTTGAAGTCCGGGCTCATGAACGGCGGATGGCCGACGTTGCAGGCCATCACGCCCTGGGCCAGGGTGGAGCGCGAGCGGCACAGGTTGTCGTTCACGTAGTCGGGCGTGTAGGACTGGTCCATCGAACCCGAGTTATCGAACAGCAGCATCAGATTGGGCTTGACGGTGCCGGTGCCGGTGATGTTGAGCAAGGGCACCTGGGCGATCTGGGTCTGGCCGGCCAGCGCGGGCCGCGCGGCCAGCAGCGACAGCAACAACAACGACGACAGCAGCAGCGGCGGCAGGCAGGCGCGCCGCGCGGCGCGCACGAGGGTGGGCAGGGAGTTCATGGGCGTTCCTATCTTAAAAAGCAGCCTTACGGCCCCATCATCACAACGGCCTGGGTCATCACGTTGCCGCCCCGGGGGCCGGAGATGCGCGCCGTGACGACATAATGCAATTGCGGCTGGCCCTGGTAGTTGGGCGCGTTCGACGACAAGCTGGAGCCGACCAGCGTGGGGGCGGCCACATTGGACTTGGCCGCGCTGAGCACGCATTGGTTGGCGGGCGGGCCGACGTCGTTGTACAAGCCGGCGAACGCGCACATGCGGTGGATCACGTACTCGACCTGGTTGCCGGCCGTGTCGGCCACGGTGACGGAGCCGGTCCAGAACTCGGGCGAGCTGACGGTCCAGGCGCTGTTGAGCGTGGCGACGTAGCCCTGGGCCGGCACATCGGCCGTCAGCACGGCCTTGCTGGGCAGGCCCTTGAGCCAGGCGTAGGCCGTGTGCACGCCCAGGTCGGCCGCCTTGCTGAGCGAGGAGTCGTAGGCCAGGTTGGCCGTGGTGAGCGTGGTCGAGGTGCTCGACTTGAGCAGGTAGATGCTACTGATCAGCATCACGGTCAGCATGATCAGCATCACCGGCAGGGCGACGCCGGCCTGGCGGCGCGCGCCGGGCGTCGTGAGTGGCAGCGGCATCATGGCCTCCATTCCGCGTTGCGCAGCGATACGATGGTTTCGAACACCCGGTAGCGGTAGCACTTCCAGTCGACGGGGTCGCCGGCGACGGCCACGTTGACGGTCACGGGCACGGCGGCCACGCCGGCCGGCGCCGCGCTGGTGAACACCTGCGGCTGCACCGGGGTGGCCGAGCACTGGCCATGGCTGTCGGGCTTCTCCGCGCTCTTGCTGCGCGCCACCACGGCGATGCGCACGGCCGCGATGCGCTGGAAGTCGCCGGCGCCGCCCGTGTCGGCGTCGCCGTCGGCGTTGATCATGGTGCTGCTCCACTGCCCCACCTGGATGCCGTCCTTGTCGGGCGCCGGATCGTAGTTGGGCAGCACGCGCGTGTCGAAGCCGTACTGGGCCTTGATGGACACCACGTTGTCGATCACCGACACCGGCTGCAGCGAGGCGCCGGCCAGGTCGGTGGCGCGCAGCAGCAGGATGCCGTTGTTGACCGACCAGCTGTGGAAGGCCAGCCGGGCGCCCGGCCCCAGGTTGTAGATGCGGGCCTGGCCGGGCTCGAAATTGGCGCCCAGCCCGGCGGCCGTGTTGAAGCGGTAGGACGCGCCGGGCGAGAAGTCGAGCTGGTTGTCGTCCGGACTGGGGGGGAGCGACGCGACCTGGGCCAGCGCGCACTTGCCGCCCCCGGCCGGCTCGGGCGCCACCAGCAGCACGTCGCCGGGGTTGAAATTGTACAGCGGACGCGCGGTGGTCTGGATCCGGCTGCCGCCGTTGTAGATGGCCGTGTTCTTGACCGAGCCGACGGCCGCCGGCGAGGTGCCCGTGTAGAAGGTGACGCGGTCCGGATTGGCGCCGCCATCCTCGATGATCACGGCCGACATGGGCGTGATGTCGACGCCGTTGCGCGGCGCCGGCGCCAGCGTGTAGCCGCTGGCGTCGGTGAACACGGTGTCGCAGCCAGCCACCAGGGTGTCGTTCAGGCCCCAGCCGGCCTGGGCCGCGTCGTTCTGCATCGAGAACAGCGCCAGCATGCCGTTCTGCATGGCGTCCGAGCCGCCCAGCGAGGCGTTGCGGTTGATCTCGGCGCTGGTGATCAGGCGCGTGGCGAACAGCAGCGCCAGCATGCCCACCACCACGCTGACCATCAGTTCGACCAGCGAGAAGCCGCCGCGCCGGCGCAGGGAAAGAGTCGTCGTCATGTCAGAAGCCGATATAGGAGGTGACGCGGTGCACGTTTTCAACGCCGCCGCTCTTGCGCGTCCAGCGGATGACGATATCGACCTGATAGCGCCGGTCCTGGCCCGCCACGGCCACCGTGATGGTGGCGCCGGGGATGTAGGTCTTGGTCTCCTCCACCCACGGCGCCAGCGCCGTGCTGGGCGCGGCGGTGCCGTCGAACACATAGTTGCCGGCGGCCACGTTGACCAGGTCGGCGTTCATCACGCCCAGCAGCTTTTCCGTGGCCATGGTGGCCTCGGCCCGCATGCTGGCGTCGGACAGGGCCGAGTAGGCGCGCGCCTGCAAGCCTATGGTGCCCAGCAAGCCTATGCCCAGCAGCAGCACGGCCAGCATCACTTCCAGCAGGGCCACGCCGCCCTGGCGGCGCGATGGCATCTTCATCATGGTGGGCACCCCCTCGAATCGCCGTCGGCCACGGTCGGATCGCACTTGGTGGCCATGCCGGCCAGCGTGATGGCCACGGCCACCGTGGGCACCGCCTTCAGGTAGCGCGGGTCGGGGTCGAGCCGCAGGCGCGTCAGGTTCAGGCCGTAGCCGGTGTCGACCCAGCCCAGCGCCGTGTAGTAGACCTTGGAGGCGCCGTCGGGCGCATAGGACGGCGCCAGCACGTCGGTGGACGGCAGGTTGTCGGCCGAGCGGAACACGGACGTGTAGCCGTTGGCGCCCTCGGGATCGTTGTCGGCCGGGGTGGTGACGGTGGACCAGCCGCCGGCCGTGTCATTGCACGGCAGGCCGGGCTGGGGGAAGCAGATGTCGACCTGCCAGTCCATCTGGCCGCTGGTGGCGTTGGTGGTCAGCACGATGCGGCTGGCCGCGTTGTGGCCCACCGCCTGGCGGCGCGCCATGCTGAACCCCTCGAGGTAGAACTCGTTGGCCGAACGCACCTTGCTGGTGAGCACCCAGGTGCTCATGGCCGGGATGCCGACGGCCAGCATCACGGCGAACACCGTGAGCGTGATCAGCACCTCGATCAGCGTGAAGCCCTTGTTCAGTTGGAACATGATCCACCCTTGTGATCGACCCAGCAGCTGGTGCTGGTGCCCCAGCCAGCCGGGCTGGCGTCCGTGGTGCGGGTGCCGTTCTGGTCTATCGTGTAGACGAAGCCGGCCACCTTGCCGATGCCGGTGGCCGTGATCTTGTAGGCCGAGGCCGTCGCGCCGCTCAGCGCGTAGGTGAAGTTGGCCGTGGAGGGCGGGAAATTGACGGCCGCGTCGAAGCCCGCATAGGTGCGGTTGTTGGACCAGAACTGCTCGGCCGCCGGCTGCGCCGTGCCCAGCGCCGAGAACGCCTCGGTCAGGCGGCCCCGGATCACGTAGTCGCTGTAGACCGGCATGGCGACCGCCATCAAAATGCCGACGATCACCACCGTGACGAGGACTTCGACCAGGGTAAAACCGTGCTGGATGCGCTTCATATGCCATGCTCCCAAGAATAGTGCGGACCGGGCCCGTGCCGGCAAACCATTGTGCTTGAGAGTATGGTAGCGCGCCAAGCTTGCATTTCCCTGAGGAAACGCTGACAAATTCCTGACAACCGGGCGGGACGCGCGCCCGCGGACGCCGGACCAGCGGCGGCGGACGTCGCGCCGGCCGCCCAAGGCGGAACGGCGCGTCCGCTCAGGCGGGGAAGCGCACCTCGAAGCGGGCGCCGCGCCCGTGCGCGCCGGCGTCGAGCGTGATGGCGGCCCCGTGCGCAAGCGCGATGTCGCGCACGATCGCCAGGCCCAGGCCGCTGCCATGGGTCTTGTCGTCGAGGCGCACGTAGCGGCTGAACACCTGGTCGCGCTTGGCCGGCGCGATGCCGGGGCCGGAATCCTCGACCGCCAGCATGCCGCCGCCGTCCAGCGGGCGGCAACTGACGGTGACCGTGCCGTGCGCGGGCGTGTAGCGGATCGCGTTGTCGATCAGGTTGTCGATCAGGTCGCGCAGCAGGAAACGGTCGCCCTGCACGGTGGTGGGCGCCAGGTCGAAGCCGAGGTCGATGTGCTTGAGCGCGGCCTGCTCGACGAAATGCTGGATCGCCTCCTCCACCAGGCCGGCCAGCGCCACCGGCTCCAGCCGGGTCTTCTCGAAGTGGCTGGGCTCGGCCCGCGCCAGCGCCAGCAGCTGGTTGGTCTGCCGGATCATGCGCTCGGTGGACGACAGCATCAGCCGCACCGACTGCGCCGTGTCCGGCTCGGCGTGGCGCTGGGCCAGCCATTCGAGCTGGGTCTTGAGGCCGGCCAGCGGGGTGCGCAGCTGGTGCGCCACATTGGCCAGGAAATCATGCTGGGCGCGCGCGCCGTCGTTGACCCGGTCCAGCAGGCCGTTGAACGCCAGCACCACCGGCACCAGCTCGAACGGCACGCGCTGGGCGCTGATGGGCGACAGGTCGTCGCCGGCGCGCGCGTTCAGGTCGGCGCGCATGCGGTTCAGCGGCGCCAGGCCATTGGTGACGGAAAACCAGATCAGGCCCAGCGAGGCCAGCGTGAAGGCGGCCTCCAGCAACAACAGCACGCGCACGATGGCGGCGCGCACCTGGCCGCGCTTGCGCAGCGTCTTGGCCACGGTGACCACGGGGCCGCCCGGGGCCGGGCGCAGCGCCACGGCCCGCACGGCCTCGCCGCGCGCCCGCGTCTGGTAGGCGGGCGCGGCGGCCTTGCCGGCGCCGCCCACCAGCGCGGCCGGCGG